>CAYWXN010000077.1:0-7559 GCA_964462075.1 uncultured Ruminiclostridium sp.
ATTTCTCGTACATCCTTATTTGCCATTTTTTGTACATTGTAAGTTCCCGCTTACATGAATATGCGTAAGCAAGGCTATTTTCGAATAATTGGCTTATATAAAGGTTTTTAGCCTTTGTTTTGAAGTCTACTTTCTTAGATACACAAGCAATTAATATGATTTTCTTCATGGTTTGTAGATTCTCGTCACCAATAAGTCCGAATAACCAAATTTAAAAAATGCATATATTGAAAAGGAAGAAGATGCAAACCTATTTAAATAAGCCCTTACCATGTTCCTCAAATTGAGATGGTAATGCCCAATTTTTCTTAATTATTCTCAAATCTTCTAAGTAAAACGAAAAAGAAATCATAGATTGCTCTATAAGTGCCTTTGCTTGTGCCTTTGACCGAGCGTTTGTCAAATTTATATTAACAACATCTCTTATAAAATCATCAATAAATTTATCATACGAACAATATGATTTTCGAACTGATTCCTGTAGATAAATCATTGTATCGATATCAATAACTATTAAAGGTCTAACATGCCAGATATTAATTCCCTTTTCTTTAAGTTTTTCAAGTTCATTTTCAAACCAGTAGTTCAGCAATCTATTCAATCCCAATGCATTGTACAAATTGTCATGAAGAATTAATATTGGATAAATGTTCAACGTCTTATCTTTAAGTTCGGAATCAACATCGATAAATACTTCTCCCTTTAATAATCGTTCAATGTTATTAATAATCTGCAAGATACCTTTGGCTTTGATTTTGTGCTTTTTATGGTCAACATCAAAATAAAGTTTCTTTCGAAACACTTTCTTTAATTTGTTAAAGTCACCACTTGTTTTAATACTGGCAGGGATAAGAATATCTTTTGATTCAAAAAGTAAAACCTTGTTTCTATTCCTGATATAATAATCCGGTTCGCCAGAAATTCCTAATTTATGAAGTTCTTCGCCAGTAAATTTCAAATACCTGCTACTGAAGGTGTCATTCAGAACACTATACACTAATCTTTTTTCTGAAAACAAGTCACAATAAAGAGATTTGAATTCAGCTATAGGTTCTTCAAGTTGTTTATTAATTTCATTCAATTTGAAATACAAGCCTTTGAATAATCGCTCACAGAGAAATAATTCATTAATAATGATATACCTGCCTTTTTCAACAACTAATAAAGGGCGGCTTCTAATTTCCAAAAAGTCAACATCTGAATCATATGTTTCTTTTCCCGAAATCGAAAACTTTTCCAGAAACTCGCAATCTGATTCAAAATTTGCTCCCTTTTCCACATTAATTTCAGTTGTACCTGTATTTTTTGAATTGACTATTGAAAATATCAACGGTAGAACTTTTTTGAGATACTCTTTCCAATTAGTTACATTATAATAATTACAAAATTTTACAAGCAATTCATCAAATTGTCCGTTATTTTCAAGTTCTTGAAGTAGCAAATATGCTTTATGAAATTGTGTGATTATTACTTTCTTAATTTCAAAGTTTGTTAGGTCGCAATCCACAAATGAATTCGAAAAATACATTCCATCAGGACGACATTTTTTATCAAGCAGTTTTGTTGATTCAGCAACAGCATGGTCTTTCTTTGTATATTTTTCATTAAGAAGCAGATAGAGTTTGAACAGGTCTTTTTCACTTTCAAGGTCATCCTTCTTGGCGGTAGTTTCTTCCCATTCATGGAGTACCAATTCGAACAACAACAAACTGGTAAATGGATTAATAATAATTATATAGGATTCGGTTTCGAGATTATGCACTTTTTGCCAGATTGCTGTTAAGAATTCTTGATTGCCAGCTTGAAACCAATTGGATAGCAATTCTTTATTGGTTTGTTTTGTTGTTGATGTCATTGAAAAAAAACACGCTGCTTTTAAAAGAATAGGTTTACTTATTCCAGCTATATATTCTTTTAAATCACGAGGTTGTTCATCCAGAAATATCAATCTGTATTCAAGAACTTGAACCATTTTAACCATCGGTCTAAAATATTTTATTCTTCAACTTCATCCAGTAGTTTGTTGAAAACATGTCTATTTATCAGTTTATCAGGTTGGTAGCCTAAACTTATCAGATTTTCATGACTCAAATCTGTCGGTAGATTGACACTATATACAATTCCTAAATAAGTTATATCCTTTTTCTTCCAGTAGTACTTTCCCTTAATAACGTAATCAGAATACTTTTTTGCACTTTCAATTAATAATGGGAACAATATTTTTAGTGGTGTTTTAGCAACCTCATTACTTACATCATCATAACTCCACTCGGTTTTTATTGCCCAATATTCATAACTGAATATCAAATTTTTGTTTTTTTCATTAAACTCCTCTAAATCACTGGGTAACTGAACGATAATTTTAGCACAATCCAGAAAGGTTTTGAAAATATCCAATTGCTGAACTTCAGTCCATGCATCATATTGCCATGTATCAGAGTAAAGTTCAAAAAGACGTTCAATGTTTCTAAGAACAGTTTTATGGGCAAAAATAATTTCTGGAATACCACTTTTAAAAGCAAATGTTTTAAGAATTGCTTCTTGCATTTTCCGTTCTAACAAATCAGATTCCTTCTCACTAATTTCCTTTGATAATACTTCTTTTGAAAGGTCATATGCAGGCAGAAATTTTATCGTTTTAGTCCGATTGGATTTATCTAAAAGGCAAGTAGCTTGCCAGAAAAGAGGTCTTGAAATAAAAATCTTTTCAGTCTTTAAATCAACAGCACAAGCAACGACATGACATCGATAGCTTAATTCTATCCAATAAAGAAGTGTCGATTGTTTAATGCCAACGACATATGGAATTCCGACATTATTAATCTTAATTTCCTCTGATGATTTAACTTGTACTTTTAAATATTTCCCAATTACTTTTTCTTCATGAACAATTTCGATTTCTAAGTCAATCCCGTAATCATTCTCACTTGCACTTCTAAAAATGCCCAAATCCTTCAACTTATATAGAAGTATAGCAAGAGAGTCAGATTGAGCCTTATGTTGCCTTATTCTTTTTGGGAAGTCCATGATTCGTCATTCTCTATTCGTTTTGTTCAGCTTTAATTTGAAAAATATCTATTGTATCGTTTAATCAGTAAAGATTATTTTTAACCTATTCCTTGATACCCCAATCTATCCATATAGCCAAAAATTAAAAGAATTACTAACGAATGTATTTTGAATCCCGGTTATTAAAAGCAGGCATCGTTCCTTCAAGAATATTAACCGCTGCTTCATTAATTACTCTATCTTCAATAGCTCCTGATTCAAATCTGACTTTATTTTTATTGTCTTTTTCAATATGCATATTGATAAGTTGGTCGGCATCACAGACTATAGCCAAATTAGGATTGTGAGTGATTATAACAATCTGTCGTTTTTCTTTGACCTTCTTAATAAAGTGAACGAGTATGTGGTATACACTTTCATTGTCCAAGTTTTCTTCAGGCTGGTCAATAATTAATGGTATGTCATCTTTATCAAGGATTAAGTAAAAAATTAAAAGTAATGCACCTCTTTCTCCCGGAGATAGTTCATGTAATGATTTAGTCCCCAGATTAAGGTTATACACTGGCTGTAAATAATCTGCATAATATATGTAATTATATAGCTCACCAAGTTCAACCCCCTTTCTTAGTTGGCTGTTTATGTCCATTGGCAAGTTTGCTTCATCCCTCTTATCATGGACAAGATTGTCCATTAATTCTTCAATAAATTGGATGAAGCCAGCTTCTGTATTAAATTGAGTCTTGTCTATCAAGTCGGAAAGTCGCTTAAACCCTTCTTCCTTGCCACAGAATGAACCCACTCTGCTTTGTGTAATGTATTTAAAGAATTCATCTTGAAATGACTTGACCTCAAGTGCAACATCAATATTTACATCGTACCTTGCCTTTAATTCTTTAAAGTCATCTATAAATCTTGAAACTGGTTGAAATAATTCTTTGCGGATATTAATTAAATCTACTTTTTTTGAAAATATCCTTGAAGCAAGATTTGTTCTTTCTGTTATTCTTGCGGCTAATTCTGACAAAAGCTTCTCGGATAAATAAGATAATTGCGCTTCATAGTATCCTAATGAACCTTCATCGTCAGGACTTCCAACTATTTCTTTAAATTTTGTTTCCCAAGCTTTTAAATCATCAAGATATTTCTGTTGTTCCTTAGCTGGTTTATCCAGTTCTTCCTGACTTTGTTTTAATTCAACATTTAAGGCATTTAAGGAATGGGCTTTGCTTCCTTGGACTGCTTCATCTAAGAGCGTTGAGATTCCATTAATTTCTTTCTCTATGCTTTCAATTTGCAATCCTATTTTTGTTGTATCAATCGTGTAGGTAAAGACTTCAGTTTGAATAATATTATTCTTTCGAAGGATTTGAACGAATTCATTATCCTCGTCAGTAACCCTCTTTAACTGCTCGTCTATGTTCTCATAATATCTTAATGTCCGTTTTAATTCTTCTTGGTTTATGGATAACGTTGATTTCCGCCTTCCCAACACCTCAATTTCCTCTTCAAGTTTTCCTATTTTTTCTCTCAGGAGTTCAAGTTTTTTTACTACTTCCACAGTTTTTTCATCAGATTGTCCTGCCTCTGGCTTTTGTGGCTTTATTGAATTATGAGCATTTAACTCTCCCTTCTTTTTGTCATATAAGTCTTGTACATACCTTCTGTAATCTTCAGTTGCTCTTTTTTCAAGGGCGACAATTTGTAAATTAAGATTATTTATTTCGAGTTGAATATCTGATACTTCATCAATCAATAAACTTGACTTGTAATTTATTAATTCATCGAGAGATGACTTCCCAAGTCTTTTATCTGAAGGAGTATGGGAATAAATTATCTTTTTTAGTTCCTCTTCAAATGCATCACTCTCAATGTCTACACAAAGGCGTTCCAGAAAATTCTGAGGTATGTATTTTACTCGTTCAACTAATAATTTATCCGGGTCTTCATTCAATCTCTTTGTTGTATAAGTGCCATCTTCCCATGTTAAGATAGCATCAAATCTTTCAGATAAATTTATAGGTTTAGGATTTCGAAATTTCTTATTATGAAGAAATGAAAAATATGATGAGTCTTGATGTGTGTTGCCACAAAGTCCTATGATATCTGCAATTGCACTTTTCCCATCGCCCTTATGCCCAATTATTGCTACTAATCCACTATTAAACTCAATCATTAAATTATCAAACCATATATCATTCAATTCTGCACTTGTGGTTTTTTTGATTAGAATTGAATGGATAAACTTTGTCCGGTTTTCTCTGACTCTCTTTAGCAAATCTGGCTCATCCCCTATGAATACTCTTTCTGGTTCAATAATAATCTGCTTGAGACCATCAAATGTTGGAGAGGCTTTAATCCAACAGTGACGGTCGGTAGGCTGGGAATTAGAATCTCTTAGACATCCGAAAGGATATGTGTCTTCATGCGAATCAGACCCTTTTATACATGGTTTGGGGTTGTCAAACCACTTCTTGAAGTCTTCCGATTTAAATTTAGGATGTTCCCAATGGAAAAAGTTTATTTGTTTTTGAGTTGATGTACCAATAATGTGGGATTTGTTGATTAATGACAACTTGAAGCAACCATCAGATTCAGGATGAATTTCATCTACACCACCGTATTCATCGTACGGAAGCCAAATTAATGCATGTCTATATAAAAGATTTATTTGTTTTAAACTTTCAACTACAAAGTCAAAATCAAAGGATGCCCTTCTAACATCCTCAATAGCTCCCAGAAGTACATTCTCCCCTTTTTCATTATAGCATCGAAGAGATGCAATCCATGTTTGAATTGTTTTATATATCGCTGGGTCATTATCAAAAATGATATGGAAGTTAATTTTTGTTCCACCGGAGTTTTTTCGAGATGATAGGATGTTATGCATCCTTAATTCCACAACGGGGAAAAGCACCTTATTTCTTATTCCCCCTCTTTTAATAATTTCATCATACCCCTGAATACTACAATAGTCATTAATGCCGAGAACGTCTACATTACATTTTGAGGCATTTGAAATAAATAACCCATAATCACCATTATATGATGCTGGCGAATGAACATGTAAATCCCAGATTTTCCAGACAGACCCTTTGTTAAAACCATTTTCCATAACAGTAGGACATTGATTATAACAAATGTCGGAAAAATATTATAATAGGCTTCCTAACTTGGCAAAAACCTGTGCAAGTAATAAGAACTTAAACTTAGGAAACTACTGTGTTGTGTCGTTTCCATACCCGGCTTCAAGCTCTAATGTTTGAACCTTCTGCAAAGTTGCACCATAACCTGTCAAGTCCCCATAAACACCAGCCATATTTGTGGAGATACGGAATAATTGTTTTTCCCTCTTTGCCCATATCTTTTCCATGGCAATTTTTTCCTTATCAATGTCCGATTTCATTTCTTTCCAAGCATCACCTATGGCTTCAATACGTGATTTGAACTCACTCCCAGTGATGTAATTGTAAATTAAATCCATCAAGCTTGACCTGCCAGCTATTGCAGATTTCGCTTGATGCAATTCCTGAAACTTGGCTCTTATTGCAGTTGCAAGTCCAATTATTGAGTAGAAGTCGCTTATCCAAACTCCATCCTGAAAGCCGAACCGTTTTATAGTCTTGGGCAAAGCTTTGGTTACAATTATGCCAATCGTTTCACCCCCAATTTGCCTTTGGTCATCTTTCAGTTTTGCAATCCATACTTCACTCCAATTCTCGGCATTTTTAGCTTCCCACAATATTGTCCCACAATGTTTTAGTGATTCGGTTTTAACTCTATGGACTATATCAGCACCTCTTTTACCCTTCGGTACAGGTTCAAATTCATCAGTTGGGAAGCAACCTTTTAAAATATTTTCCAATTCCTGTTCAAATGCTTCACCCTGTTCTTCCATTGAACCTTGTCTGGCTTTTTTCTGAAGTTCTTCAGCAATTTTTTCAAGACGAGTTATTTTTTGGTCTTTTTCTGCAAGCTTACCTTTTAATTCGTTTTCAACTTCTTCCCGGACAGATAATTGAAGTTCTTCTGTTTTTTTGGTTATGAAGGCTTCTCTATCAAGTTCTATCTGTTTTTCTTTTTTGCCAATTTCTCGCTCTCGTTTTAAGAAATCCAATTCCTTTTTCGTAAACTCCTCAGATTTGTCCTCAAGCTCTTTTACTTGATTTTTAAGGTCATTAACCTCGACCAGAAGTTCTTTCTTTGCCTTTACTTCAGCCTGTTTTGCTGCTTCCTTTTTTGCACTGTCAATTTGACGCAGATGTTCAGCTTCAATTTCTTCCAATTCCTTTTGATGGTCTGATTTAACCTGTTCTTCAATTTCATGCCTCATCGCTTCTGATAGCGGGAACTTTTTATTACAATGAGGGCAGGTTATAAACTGTTCTTTCATATGATTAAGTTTGATGATTATCAGTTGAATATTCAAATTTAAGATAATAATGTCGCATTACTTGTATTTCAGTAACCTTCTGGCGCATTAGAAACTCAGGATGTTATATGTTTCCATCAACTCCTCTTTGGCAATACCCAGATATCTTCGTGTCACAGCA
>CAYWXN010000078.1:0-7542 GCA_964462075.1 uncultured Ruminiclostridium sp.
AGGAAAAAGGATTTGAGAACGAGCCCCAGAGATGCCCAGATTGCAGAAGGGCAAGGAAACAGGAAAGAAACAACCGTGGCGGAGGCAGAGGCTTCGGCGGCGGAAATCGTTGGTAATCAGAAATCAGAAAGAAGAGCATTAGCTCTTCTTTTTTTTACGACTTATGCAAGGTTTTCCGCAAGATGAACGTGGAGGAACCGCTGCCGATGACATACGTGAAGCGGAGCTAACGCCCCTATTGTAACCGTGAGCGCAGGTTATTGTGATTATAAAAAAATAGGGCCCGCTATAGGGCCCTGTGTCGGCAGATCAGATCAAGAAGAACCAATTAGGCATAGGAGGCCTAAAGATGAAGCTATGCTCAGCAAGGAAATGCTCCGGCACTGACACAGTATGTTTATAAGAAGCAGCACCTGCAACAACATCCACAGCAGCACCTGCAACAGCAACAACACCTGCAACAACATCTACAACAACATCTACAACAACATCTACAACAGCACCTGTTTCGCCCTCGGTTCCAGTTACCGAAAAACATAGCATTCTCCTTTTGTACAAGCTCCTAATACATAGTATTCGTATTCGGGCAATAATGCCACCACTCAGCATTACAATAATAATTAAGATAATTTTCAACAAAAAGGTTTTATTTTTGTGCAAATAGGTGCATAATTATATTGTATTGCAAATGCGAATCATTCGCACTTTACAAAGGAGTTATTGTTTAATGAAAAAAATTGGAGTATTACTGTATTTTATACTATCTCTGTCGCTTGCAGCATGTGGACCAACTGCCGAAAATATTGATTCTGGACAGGGTAAAGAAACTTTAATTGTGACCTCATTCTATCCGATTTATATATTTACAAGCAACATAGCAGACAATATTGAAGGGGTTAAAGTTGTCAATATGACCGAGCCTCAAGTAGGATGCCTTCATGATTATCAGCTGGTTCCGGCGGATCTAAAAGTTCTGGAGAAAGCCGATATTTTTGTCATAAACGGGGCCGGTATGGAATCATTTCTGGAGAAAGTTATGAGTCAGCTTCCCAACCTTACCATAGTTGAAGCAGCGGAGGGTATGCATTTATTGGAGGATGAGAACGGAGAAGAGAACCCGCATGTGTGGGTTAGCATCAGCGGGGCAATCGAGGAAGTAAAAAATATTACAGATGGCCTTATAAAGGCTGACCCGACAAATGAGGTCACATACAGAAAAAACAGTGAAAAATATGTTAAGAAGCTTGAAGCACTTAAAAATAATATGCATGAGGCTTTAAGAGACATCGGAACAAAGGATATAGTTACATTTCATGAGGCTTTTCCATACTTTGCACATGAATTTAATCTTAATATTGTTTCAGTAATTGAGCGGGAGCCGGGCTCAGAGCCAAGTGCCGGTGAATTGGCCGATACTATCAAAGCTATAAATGATTCTCAGGTTAAGGTGCTTTTTGCAGAACCTCAGTATTCGGCTAAGGCAGCAGAATCAATTGCCGCCCAAACAGGAGCTAAGATTTTTGTTCTTGATCCTGTTGTTACAGGACCTAAGGTCGCAGAATTAGATAGCTATGAAAAGACAATGGAAGAAAATTTGAAAGTATTGATTGAGGCGTTAAAATGAGAAATATTCATCTTTCTGAAAATAGCAGCCAACAACAGGGTTGTGGGCTGTGTTGTACAAAAATAGAGAACTTCGGTGTGACTTTGGGAAACACCGTTATTCTTAAAGATATCAATCTTCATATTCATTGTGGTGAGTTGACCGCGATTATAGGTCCAAACGGTGCAGGTAAAAGTACGCTTATAAAGGCACTTCTCGGTGAAGTAGCTCATACCGGTTCTCTAAAATTTGTTCAGGCTCAGATGAATGCTATACAAACACCCATTATAGGATATGTACCGCAGAGCCTTAATCTGGATTCTACATCCCCTACAAGCGTTATGGATTTATTCCTTTCATGCAGATCTCGCTTTCCTGCATGGGTCATTCGAAGAAAAAAAGAAGTCGAAAAGGTAAAAGAGAGACTTGCCGTAGTAAAGGCTGAACATCTTATAAACAGACGCCTCGGTGCTCTGTCCGGAGGCGAATTGCAAAGAGTTCTTCTGGCTTTAGCGCTGGATCCGGTACCGGATTTGCTTCTCTTGGATGAGCCGGTATCGGGAATCGACCATAATGGGATGGAGTTGTTTTACGAAACAGTTTCAGCTCTAAGAGAGGCCTATGACCTTACAATTATTTTAGTATCTCATGACCTTGATATGGTCCAAACATATGCAGACAGGGTTGTATTATTAAATCAGTCTGTTCTTAATGTTGGTATACCGGATGAGGTGCTTCAAAGCCAGAGTTTTTATGATACATTTTCATTAAGATGGCAAAAACATACAGAGGGAGACAAGAAATAATGGATTTTTGGTATAAGATTTTAGAAATACTACCCTTTGAATGGGCAAAAGCCGGACAAATGATTTTTATGAAGAATGCCCTGCTTTCAATTATACTTTTGACTCCTATATTTGCCTTATTGGGAACAATGGTGGTCAATAACAGGATGTCTTTCTTCTCTGACGCTCTGGGGCACGGAGCCTTTACGGGTGTTGCTATCGGTGGGCTTCTAGGTTTTGTTCAACCAATAGGTTCAGCGGTATTGTTCTCTATAATTTTTGCTTTTCTTATAGCTCTTATAAAGTATAAAAGTAAGATGGCAAGTGATACTGTTATCGGAGTTTTTTCCTCTACCGCTATTGCATTGGGAATATTCCTCGCCACCCTTGGAGGCAAGAATTTTGCTAAACTTAATACTTACCTAATCGGAGATATATTGAGTATTACACCTAAAGAAATATCATTGCTTGCAATCGTTCTTATTCTTGTAACAGTTTTTTGGCTTCTTGTCTTTAATAGATTACTTATTGTTAGCGTGAATCCTTCACTGGCCGGAAGTAGGGGCATTCATACCTTTTGGTATGAGGTTATATTCAGTTGTGCCGTTGCCATTATTGTTACTGTTTCAATGTCCTGGATAGGTTTATTGGTCATAAATTCATTTTTGGTTCTACCTGCGGCATCAGCACGTAATATCGCTCAGAATCAAAGACAATATCACCTTTTAGCTGTTATTTTTTCTGTTTTTTCTGGAGTTGCCGGCCTTATCCTATCCTATTATATTGAAACGGCTACAGGCTCAACCATTGTAATTATTTCGGCAATTATTTTTTTCATCACATATGGAATGAGAAAGAGATTTGCCTAAAGGAGGTAAAAGAATGGAATTCAAAGAACATTATGAGGATATATTAAAGAACGGAAACCTGAAGGCAACAAAGCACAGGTATGCAATACTGGAAGCGCTTGAATGCGTTGAGATGCCGCTTACTGCCGAGGACTTGTACCTTAAGCTTAAGGAACAAGGTGTTTCTATCAGCCTTTCCACTGTATATAGAGGTCTGGAGACATTGCATGAAAAAGGCATTGTGATAAAAAGTAATATGTCTGATTACAACAAAGCAGTTTATGAATTTAACCATAATGAGCACCAGCACCATCTGATATGTGTTAAATGCCGAAAAATGCTACAGGTTAAAGGATGTCCTTTAGATGAATACGAAAAGCTTATCGAGAGTGAATTTGGCTTTCGTGTTAAAGGACATAATCTGGAGGTATACGGATATTGTAATAGTTGTGAATCAAAGAAAGATGGTAAATAAAGCATAGGAGAGAAAACAGTTGAAATCAGTTTTAATGTTTATTATGAAATCATGTCCTTACTGCCAAAGGGCCCTCCGTTATATGGATGAGCTAATTACAACAACACCGGGATATAAGGATATACCTTTGAAGATTATCGATGAAAGATTGCAACCGGATATAGCCGATAGCTACGACTATTTTTTTGTTCCCACTTTTTATGTGGATGGTAAGAAGGTCCATGAGGGAGCTGCTTCAAAGGACGATGTGCAAAGAGTTTTTGAAATGGCAGAAGAGAAATAGACTAGAGATTGCAGTACATTTATTGACAAATTTTTCGCCTTAATATATAGTTTTTGTTAAATCCTAAAAATAGTAAGAAGACTATATGCCGCTTGAAAAGCATAATGCAAAAGAAAGGTATGCATATAGTGAGGAGAAATATATATGTTCTTATCAAATGATATGATCTTTAGTTTGAGAGAGAAATACGGAACACCTCTTTATGTATATTCTGAAGCTATTCTCCGGGAAAGATGTAGAGAGTTAAAAAATCTTCTTCCAAATAAAAATTTGAGAGTTAATTACTCTGCCAAAGCAAATACAAATTTAGAGCTTCTGAAAATAATAAAAGAAGAGGGTCTGGATGTTGATGCTATGTCTCCCGGAGAAATATATATTGAGCAATTGGCCGGCTTTACAAGCAATCAGATTTTTTTCATAAGCAATAATGTATCAGCTGAAGAAATGCGCTATGCAATTGACAGAAATATATTAATTAGTGTGGATTCACTTTCTCAGCTTGAAATGTACGGACAGATTAATCCCGGTGGTAAAGTAGCTGTACGATTCAACCCGGGCAAAGGCGCGGGGCATCACGAAAAGGTAATAACCGCCGGCAAGAAAACCAAGTTTGGTGTGCAGAAGGAGTTAATACCCCAGGTTAAAGCTATCGTCAGAGAGCATAATTTGGATTTAGTCGGCATAAATCAGCATATCGGTTCCCTTTTCCTAGATTGGCAGACTTATATCGATGGTGTTTCTTTATTTTTAGAGATAGCTAAAGAATTTCCGAATCTATCCTTTATAGATATCGGCGGGGGTTTTGGCACACCTTACAGGCCTGAGGAAAGCAGACTGGATTTGAACAGGCTGGGAAAAGAATTGGATATTTTGCTTACGAGGTTCCTGAAGGAGTATCCTAATAAGGAAGTAATATTTAAGATAGAACCCGGACGATATATTGTTGCTGAATGCGGTGTTTTACTTGGCAGTGTCAACTCGGTGAAAAATAGTTACGACAAAACCTATGTCGGCACCGATGTAGGATTTAATGTTCTCGTTCGTCCTGTCATGTATGATTCATATCACGAGGTAGAGATAATAAAGAGTAATGATAATAACAATGAAAGAAATAATCGCGAGGAAGCAACAATAGTAGGCAATATTTGTGAGAGCGGGGATATCCTTGCCCATGACAGGGAGATTAACACTGCCGAGGTCGGTGATATACTGATTACATTTGATGCCGGAGCTTATGGCTATGTGATGTCATCAAATTACAATTGCAGGCTCCGCCCCGCCGAGGTGCTTATAGATCTTAATGGAGAAGCCAGACTAATTCGCAAAAGAGACACATTTGAATCTTTAATTCAGAATTTTCTCATTTGATTGCTTTACATATGGATTTTTAGAGAGAAATCTTTTTTAGTTTATTAACTCAAGGAAGTAGTAAACAGTTTGAGAAGAAACTGACACGAGGTAAAAGAATGAATGAGCGATTGTTGCGACGGTTTATAAAGGATTATGAAAATACTCTAGATAATACTGTAAGAGGTAGATATGCAGCTTTTGCGGGAATAATGGGCATTACCTCGAATTTTTTTCTGTTTATTATAAAGATAGTTGTAGGAACACTTTTTAACAGCATCTCGGTTACGGCGGATGCGGTAAATAACCTTACAGATGCGGGATCCTCAATAATTACCCTTGTGGGATTTAAACTGTCAAGAAAACCGGCAGACGAACAGCATCCATATGGGCATGCGCGGGCAGAATATATTACCGGATTTTTGGTGTCGTTGGCTATATTGCTTTTGGGGATTGAGTTAATAAAAGCATCATTTCAAAAAGTTATAAATCCCGATCCCATAAAATTCAGCTATCTTACTATAATTGTACTTATTGTTTCAATACTGGTTAAGCTTTGGCAGGGACTTATTTACAGAAACCTTGGAAAACGCATAAATTCAACAGCCCTGATTGCCACCGGCCAGGACAGCATGAACGATGTTATAACAACCTCGTCGGTTCTGGCTGCCACTATCTTTGCAAAATTAACAGACATTCAAATAGACGGTTATATGGGTATTGCGGTTGCCATATTTATTGTTTATTCCGGAATTAGGCTGATTATAGAAACACTTAACCCACTTATGGGAATCGCACCCGACCAAGAGCTTATCTCTGATATAGAGAAGGAGATATTAAGCTATGAGGGCGTTTTAGGCCTGCATGACCTCGTGGTCCATAGCTATGGCCCTGATAAAAACTTCGCCTCTGTACATGTGGAAGTTGATGCAACCCGCGATTTACTTGAGAGTCATGATCTAATTGATGTTATAGAAAAAGAAATAACCGTAAAATTTGGTGTAAATACTGTCATCCATATGGATCCTATCGTAACCGACGATGAGAGAATAAATGATTTGCACAGGAAAGTAGATGAAATAGTACGAAGTATTGATGCAAAACTGTCTATGCATGACTTTCGGGTTGTATTGGGAAAGACTCATAGCAATTTGATATTCGATGTATTGTTACCGCCATCCTATAATTCCAGTGAAACTGAGTTGAGAAAGAACATTGATGAAGAAATCAAAAAAATTGGTGCTAACTTCCACAGTGTAATTACTATTGACCGAAATTATACATCTACAACAAACATTTAATGGAATATTACTTAGAATATTAGAGAAACTATGCTGAGAATTATGGGTAAAGCCCTTTTTAGTTGAGGTAAAAATGTCTGTCGGTTTACGTATGATTACCCTTATTGCCGTAATCGGAATTATTGTATCAGGGCTTCAGATTATTATATGGAAATTGTCAAAAGGAAAGGTGTTCTTTAAGTATATCCCCACAATTGTTCTGCTTATTGTTGCCATAGTATGCGTTATAAAGGCCCTATGGTTTTCTACGGGTATGGAGGATTTGGCTTATTTCATAACCGCCTTGCTGGCCTTTGGAGTGTTGGTGATTTCTATTGTTACGGGCATCGTAATTGATTTAATAACAAAGTCAAAGAGACAAAACTATCTATAAGTTGAGAGGCTGTTTTAACAGCCTCTCGGTTTCCTAAAAAGCCGATTTAATAGTAGAATTTTATAAACTTCATTGAAAAGAAGTCACATAGGAGTATGTCGTCGGTTTCCACCTCATTTATTAATATGTAATTTGCTCCGACAGCCAATAAAGTGCCTGTTCTGTCTGTTAAAGTGTTTGTTCCTATCAAAAATTCAATTGTAACTCTACGCCCGATCTGGGTACGCATAAAACCGTTCATGTATTGGAGACTCTCAACGGTGACAGGCATAGGCTGGTTCCAAGGAAAAATCTGTGTTGTATCCTGTGGCTGCATACCGGGAATCATTCCCTGCTGTTGCTGCATGCCGGGAACCATTCCCGGTTGTTGTTGAGCCATTCTCTGTTGAAACGGAGGAGCAGTTCCCAAAGATGGGCCTCCGGGTATTCCAGTTGGCATTTGACTTAACAGATTCATATACGGCGGTACCATAGGAGGTGATCCCTGGGGTACATTCATTGGTACTCCTCCCTGACCCGGCATGGCA
>CAYWXN010000079.1:0-7505 GCA_964462075.1 uncultured Ruminiclostridium sp.
GGATCAGGGAGTGATTGTTGAAGAGGGTAGACCTGAACAAGTCCTTAATAATCCTACACAAGAACGTACAAGGGAATTTTTAAGCCGTACACTCAATCAATTGTAATAACTAATCTCAATACAGGCTTCGCCGGTTAAAGGCGGAGCCTTTTTATTGTGAAAACAACAAGGTTCCCGGGACCCGTCAGCAATCTTTGATTGCGTTGATGGGGCCTGATGAATTTAGAGAATTTGAATGCTTAAGAATAGATGCCGGGGCTGTGGTTGGAGAGAATAAAAAAGAAATGGTTTTGAGAGTTTTACCGAATGTAACTTTACTATTTGACCTGCTAATGTTATTTGTGATATTTTGAATATTATTGTGTGATGCTGCAAAAATTTGAAGCAGTTATGTAAAATTGCCTATATAAAAAATAAATGAGACTAGGGAGAATTAATGATCTTATCTGCAGAGAAAATATCAAAAAGTTATAGTGAAAAAGTCCTGATAAATGAAATATCGCTAGGTATCAATGAAGGTGAAAAGATCGGTCTTATAGGTGTTAACGGTACAGGAAAAACGACCTTGCTAAGGGTTCTTGCCGGAAATGAGGCCTATGATACAGGCAATATAATCTATTCTAATGGTATAAAGATCGAATACTTACCACAAGATCCTGACTTTATTGATGGAACCACAATACTTGAACAGATCTTCAAGGGAAACTCACCTGTTATGAAGCTGATCAGAGAATATGAAGGTGCACTGGAAGTTGTAAGAGAAAACCCAGACGACGAACAGTGTGCCAAAAGACTAATAGGGCTATCTCAAAGAATGGACAGCCTTAATGCATGGTCAATTGAATCAGAGGCTAAGAGCATCTTGACGAAGCTGGGTATTACAGATTTTAATGCTAATGTAGGGAACCTGTCAGGTGGACAGAGGAAAAGGATCGCCATTGCGGGTGCCTTAATTAATCCTGCCGACTTATTGATTTTGGATGAACCGACCAACCATATCGATAATGATGCCGTCGACTGGCTTGAGAATTATCTGAATAAGCGAAAAGGCGCTTTACTGATGGTGACTCATGACCGATACCTCCTGGACAGAGTAGTTAATAGAATGATAGAGCTTGATGGTGGTAAGCTGTACAGCTATCAGGCAAACTATTCTAAATATTTAGAGATGAAAGCTGAAAGACAAGAACTTGCCGAAGCCTCGGAGAGAAAGCGCCAAAGCCTTATAAGAAGGGAACTGGAATGGATAAGACGAGGAGCGCAGGCTCGTACCACCAAGCAGAAGGCAAGGATAGAAAGATTTGAGAGACTCACTCAACAGCAAGGCCTTAGTGATAATACTGAAGTTGAGATGAATGTTAGCTTTTCACGCCTAGGCAAAAAGATAATTGAAGTAGAAAATGTGAGTAAAAGCTACCCGTGTGGAGAGGTAATCAAAAATTTCAGCTATAACCTTTTAAGGGACGACAGGATTGGGATTATTGGGCCAAATGGTGCCGGTAAGTCCACTCTCTTGAAAATCATGTCAGGAAGGCTAGCACCGGACGAGGGCAAGGTTTCTGTTGGCGAAACAGTTAAAATCGGTTACTTTTCGCAGGAAAATGACCATATGGAAAATAGCGATCAACGTGTTATAGAGTATATCAGAGAACAGGCAGAAACAATAGTTACCAATGATGGCACTCTAAGCGCATCCCAAATGTTAGAAAGATTTTTGTTTCCGCAAAGTGTTCAATGGACACCGGTGTCGAAGCTATCGGGAGGGGAAAAGCGGAGGTTACATCTATTAAGTATTCTTATTAAAGTACCGAATGTTTTGATGCTTGATGAGCCTACAAATGATTTAGACATCCAGACTCTGACAGTTCTTGAAGAATATCTCGATGAGTTTCCCGGAGCGGTTATAGTTGTATCTCATGACCGATATTTTCTGGACAAAGTGGCGGAAAAAATTTTTTCCTTTGAAGGTAACGGATCAATTAAAAGATACACAGGCAACTATTCCGAGAACATTCAACTTATTCAGGAGAAGCAGGCTAATTTAAAGGACATCAGCCCTAATCATACAAATAATAAAGCAGACGAAAAACCTGTTAAAAGGAAAGATAAACCTTTAAAGTTTACTTATAATGAGCAAAGGGAATTTGAACAGATAGATGATTTAATAGCGAAGCTGGAGGGCGATATTCAACGGGTTGAAGAAGAGATGGTTAATGCCTCCAGTGATTTTATTCTGCTTCAGAAGTTAATATCAGAAAAAGAGCAACTTGATAAAAAATTGGAGCAAGCAATATCGCGATGGGCTTATTTAAACGAACTTGCCGATGAAATTGAGAAGGCGAAAAAATAATAGTATTCACAAATATTTATTGGCTTTTGAGCAATTGACCTGTTTCGGTCGTTGTGTTATTGTGGTAAAGATAAATATGAATCAACATAATTTTATTATTATAGGAGCTTCATCATGACAAAAATTGGGTTTGACAACGATAAATATATTGAGATGCAATCTAAAAAAATACTTGAACGGATATCTCATTTTGGGGGAAAATTATATCTTGAATTTGGCGGAAAGCTTTTTGACGATTACCATGCATCAAGAGTTCTCCCGGGATTCAAGCCCGACAGTAAAGTTAAGATGCTGATGCAGCTTAAGGATGAAGCCGAGATAGTAATTACAATAAATGCTGATGATATAGAAAAAAGCAAACGCAGAGGCGACCTTGGAATAACCTATGACCTTGATGTATTACGTTTGATAGATGCCTTCCGTGATATAGGGCTATATGTAGGAAGCGTTGTTATAACCCAATACCGTTCACAGCATACTGCCGATATATTCAAAAAAAGGCTCCTAAATTTAGGAATGAAAGTTTACGTACATTATCCCATTCCTGACTATCCTTCAAATATTTCACTGATAGTAAGTGATGATGGATGCGGTAAAAACGAGTATATAGAAACAACACGATCCCTCGTTGTTATTACAGCACCCGGGCCGGGAAGCGGGAAAATGGCAGTCTGTCTTTCCCAGCTTTACCACGATAACCAGCGGGGAATAAGAGCCGGGTATGCAAAGTTTGAAACCTTCCCAATATGGAATCTTCCTATTAAGCATCCGGTTAATATTGCTTATGAAGCAGCTACAACAGATTTGAATGATGTTAATATGATAGACCCATTTCATCTTGAGGCCTATGGAATTACTTCGGTAAACTATAACAGGGATATTGAGATATTCCCCGTATTAAATGCCATATTTGAAAAAATAGAAGGTCAGTCCCCATACAAGAGCCCTACTGATATGGGTGTTAATATGGCCGGATACTGTATTACCGACGATGATATCGTTAGTAATGCTTCAAAACAAGAGGTTATCAGAAGGTATTACAGCACATATTGCTCACAGAGGCAGGGACTTGTGGAGAAGGCAGAAGTGTACAAATTGGAGCTCCTAATGAAGCAACTTGGTGTGTCTTCTAAGGATCGTCCTGTAGTTGATGCCGCTTTGGCCCGAGCTGAATCCACCGGCGCACCTGCCGTAGCTCTTGAGCTTAATGACGGCCGTATTGTTACCGGAAAAACTACATCGTTACTTGGTGCATCAGCCGCGCTTTTATTAAATTCGCTTAAGGAACTGGGCGGAATACATCATGATATACATCTGATTTCACCAATCATTATAGAGCCCATTCAGGTTCTGAAGATTAAGCACATGGGAAATCGAAATCCTCGGCTTCATACCGATGAAATATTGATAGCCCTTTCCATATGTGCGGCCACCAACCCAACTGCCGCCCTTGCAATGGAGCAGCTTTCCAAGCTCCGGGGCTGTGAAGCTCATTCAACTGTAATACTTTCCCGAGTTGATGAGAACATATTCCATAAATTAGGCATTAATATTACAAGTGAGCCCCAGTATCAGTCAAAGAAGCTCTATCATAAATAGAATATATTTATTATCTACTGCAATCTAACTGAACGAATATATGTAATGCCGTACTAGCTTTTACACATGATGTTATGTTACAATCTATCATTGTGTACTTAATGATGCTAAACATATTTTTGGAGGAAAAATTTGATTACAGTAGATAATCTCAGTCTGAATTTTACCGGAACAAGCTTGTTTTCCAACGTAAATTTGAAATTTACACCCGGGAATTGCTATGGAATAATAGGTGCCAACGGCTCGGGGAAATCAACATTTCTTAAAATTTTGTCAGGGGAAATAGAACCTTCTACCGGAGGAGTATATATACCTGAAAATATACGATTATCGGTTTTAAAGCAGGATCAGTTTGCATATGATGAGTTTACCGTGCTTGACACTATAATAATGGGGAACATGAGACTTTACCAAATTTCACAGGAAAAAGACGCTCTTTATGCCAAGGAGGATTTTTCTGATGAGGATGGTATCAGAGCTTCCGAATTGGAAGGGGAATTCGCGGAGTTAAATGGATGGGAAGCTGAAACCGAGGCTTCAAAGCTTATCCAGGGTCTAGGCCTTTATAACGATATTCTCTATGATCGAATGTCAGGTCTTGACGGTAACTCAAAAGTAAAGGTTCTGCTGGCACAAGCACTGTTTGGAAACCCTGATATTATTCTTTTGGATGAGCCCACAAATAATTTGGATATTGAATCGAAAGACTGGCTGGAAAACTTCCTGCTTGAGTATAACGGCACTATAATTGTGGTTTCTCATGACAGACATTTTTTGAACACGGTATGCACTCATATTGTTGATATAGATTACGGCAAGATAAAAATATTCGTCGGAAATTACGATTTTTGGTATGAATCAAGCCAGTTAATTCAACGCATGATAAAAGAACAGAACAAGAAAAATGAGGATAAGGCTAAGGACTTACAAGCCTTTATTGCACGTTTTTCAGCTAACAAATCAAAATCTAAACAGGCCACCTCAAGAAGGAAGCTCTTAGATAAGCTCACAATTGAAGATTTACCGACTTCATCCAGAAAGTATCCATATGTCGGTTTTCAAATGGACCGGGAGCCGGGTAAGGAAATACTCACTGTTGAAGGCATTAGCAAGACAATTGACGGGGTTAAGGTTCTTAATAATGTTTCGTTTAAGATCAATAAGGGTGATAAAATTGCTTTTGTAGGAGAAAATGAGATCGCTAACACAACACTTTTTAAGATTTTGATGGAAGAGATTAAACCGGATGAAGGTTCTTTTAAATGGGGCATCAGTACATCTCAGTCTTATTTTCCCAAAGATAATTCCGATTTCTTTAATAATTGCGATACATCTCTTATAGAATGGATTATGCAATACTCAAAAGATAAGACAGATACTTATTTAAGAGGATTTTTGGGAAGGATGCTCTTCTCGGGTGATGATGTATTTAAACCTGTAAATGTGCTTTCAGGAGGAGAAAAGGTCCGCTGCATGTTATCCAGGATGATGATGTTTGGTGCTAATGTTTTGGTACTTGACCAACCCACCAACCACTTAGACCTTGAATCAATTACCGCCGTAAACAATGGATTGATTGAGTTTAAGAGTATTATTCTTTTTGCAACTCATGACCATGAGTTTATTCAGACTGTGGCAAACCGTATAATAGAATTTACCGATGAAGGTATGTATGATAAAATGTGCACTTATGATGAGTATATAGAGACAAGGAAAACTTTAAGACCAATTATTAATTAGGAGTGAGATTCATAAAAAAGTACGATACCATAATATTTGATTTGGACGGAACCTTGCTTGACACCCTTGAGGACCTGACTGATAGCGTAAATTTTGCACTGGAATTACACGGATACCCAAAAAGAAGTATTGAAGAAATCAGGACGTTTGTAGGTAATGGCGTAGGGAGATTGATAGAGCTTGCCGTTCCCGGTGGAATGGATGATCCGTTCTACAGTGATTGCTTGGAAGTGTTTCGAACTCATTATTCAAAGAATATGCAAAATAAAACAGCACCATATAAGGGTATTATAGAGCTATTAAAACACCTTAAAGAAGAAAACTATAAGCTTGCGGTTGTTTCGAATAAATTTGATAAAGCGGTAAAGGGGCTGGTTCGAGAGTTCTTCGGAGACTATATACAAGTGGCCATTGGTGAATCAACGCATATCTCCAGAAAACCGGCACCGGATACTGTATTTAAGGCACTTGAAGAATTGAATGCCTCTTTGGATAAGGCTGTATATGTGGGGGATTCGGACGTAGATGTTAAAACCGCAAATAATGCCGGAATTAAGTGTGTTGGAGTAACTTGGGGCTTCAGAGACAGAGAAGTCTTAGAAAAAGAAGGGGCGGATTATATTATCGATCTGCCAATGGAATTATTGGAAATAATCAATCCCCTATAAAGTATTACTTTGTTTAATGTAAATTTGCCGATCTCAATATCCATTCGACAATATAAACTACGAAGCATGATGATAATGCAACAGTTAACAGGCTTTTTTCTTTAAAAGCAAGAAATATTGCAACAATTGTACCGGCAATTGCAGAATACAAAGAAGATGTAGATGTAAAAATTGCCGGAAAGGTCATAGATCCGAGAACTGCATAAGGTATATAGTATAGAAAGGACTTTATAAAGGTACTTTCTATTTTTTTCTTAAAGATCACCATCGGAAGCATTCGGACCAAATATGTTACTCCCGCCATAATTAAAATATGTATTAATGTCATTTTGCCACTTCCTTTACAGGAAAGAATAATGCTCCAAAGCTCGAGGCTGCAAGGGCGCATATTATAACAACAAAGCCTTCTGATAAATTATTAAGGTATGGAATATAGTGAAGTAGAAAGCTGATTGCCACTGAAAGTATGATTACCCATAACACGGGGCGGGATTTTTTTGCGGGTGGAATTATAATGGCCAAAAACATTCCGTAGATGGCAATATTCATTGCCGAGGCAACCGAATCAGGTAAAATTGAGCCGGCTACAGCCCCTAATAATGTACCCATAGCCCAACCGAAATATGGTATAGTAATAAGCCCATACATATATTTAGTACCTATTTCATGCGGCTTTCCGCTCGCAACGGCAAAAACCTCATCAGTTATACCGAAGGAGAGAATTAAGCGGTGTAATATATTAAAGGATTTATCTGTTTTTTGGGTGAGAGATAGCGACATTAAGGCATAACGCAGGTTTATAACTAATTGTGCAAGAGCCATCTCTATGTAAGGTGCACCGGCGTTAATGAGACCTATTCCGGCAAATTGACCGGCCGAGGTTAGATTTGTCATTGATATCAAAACCGCGATCCAAACCGGAAGTCCGGAGTTTACCGTCATGATTCCGAAGGTAAAAGAAACCGAGAGATAACCTAATCCTATGGGTATACCGTCTTTAATCCCGGTAAAAAAGCTATTTGATAATTTGGCAGTATCCATCTGACTATGGCACCTCTTTTCTATGGAAAGACCTATCAATAAGTTTATAGTGAGGTGCCTGTAGAGTGAGTCAAATGCGCCGCTCCGAAAATCCATCCGGGATTTTA
>CAYWXN010000080.1:0-7493 GCA_964462075.1 uncultured Ruminiclostridium sp.
GCTTAAGCCTGACTCAAATAAATCAAGGATTCGCTCTGGAGCTTTTGGCTCCGAAGAATTTTAAGGTACAGGTTTATCTGGACTATAATCACTTGTCTTGGGAAAACCAAAGCAGTACAAATGCGACTTATCAAATCATTATAGAAAGATCTGTTGACCAAGGTGAATTTCATGAGATTGTAAAACTTAGCGGCTACAGGGATAGTTACAATGATTCCTCTGTTACCAATGGGCACATTTATACATATAGAGCGCGAGTAAGCTACAATAGGGAAAGAGGTCCCTATACCTCTGAAGTTGAAGCGATTAATCTATACCCGGAAGATTTAAGAATAAATAATACATATGCAAATCAGGTAGACCTTGAGTGGGATTATCCGACTTTGCCTCTTAATAGAGAGCCGAATTATGATATTTTCATTGAAAGACGGGAAACAAATGTGAGTTCATGGAAAAACATAGCACAACTACCTGTTACAGAAAAATTCTATCGTGATACTACAGTAACTACCGATACCAAATATTATTATCGCTTTAAAATAAAATATGACGATAGTAGTTACTCAAGATATCTACCCACAACTTATGGAATCGAAGCTCAGACTGCACTTCCTTTAGACACAACTCTCTGGGGTTATGCGCCAACAAACAATTCAATCAGAATAATGTGGGAAATGCCGGTTTCAACAGATATAAATGCGAGGTTGGAACAAAAAACCTTCTCAGGAGGTTTTCAACCGCTTTATACTAATAGTGATGACAATTTTGTCCACTACAATCTTACACTCGGCAATACCTATACATATAGACTTTGTATGGAATCTAAAACAGGTAAAAATTCCAGATTCACTGATGAAATTATTATAAAGGTTGAAGAAGTGCCTTCACCGACAGAGCTTTCGGCCTCGGCTATCTCTTCCGATAAAATAATTATGTCCTGGTCTTATCCGCATGATAACGAAACCGAATTTGAAATATGGAGAAAAGGAGAGGGGCCATGGGAGCTATTGTCGACTGTTCCCAAAAACACTGGTAATTATGTTGATGGTAGTATCTCATATGGGCAAACATATATTTATAGGGTTCGTGCGAAAAGAGGAGATTACTGTTTTTCGAATTTTTCAATGAACAGTACAGTAATAAATAATTATCCTAAGAACCCCGGCCCCATATATAGTTATACAAGCGGTACTCTTCTGTATATATTCAGCAACGAGAAAGCACCTAAGGATACGACTTATACGCTGGAGTTCCGAACCGATATAAATAGCCCTTGGCATGAAATAAGATCTATTAAGAACGATGTTTTGATGACAAATATCGGATTTGATAAAAACACAGAATACTATTTCAGAATTCGTGCCGACATAGGGAATCTTAGCAGTACAAGCCCGGAGTTCCATTTTTTCGGTTCTGTTCCCGAGAAACCTTTAAATCTAGAAGCACCATTTGCCGGATATAATAGTGTTACTCTAAATTGGAGAGATGAAACAGAGAAAGAAGAAGGGTATAAAATCTATCGAACAATCAATGGTGATAAGAAACTGATAGGAAGTACAAGTAAGGATGAAAATAGTTTTATTGACGAGGCACCTGTAATGGGAGTAAATGCTTATTATGAGGTTATTGCACATAATGTTGTAGGCATTTCCCCGGCTGCCGGTACTAATATAAAAGTGCCCAAAAAGATAATGTTCGTAGATATTGATTCATATAAATGGGCTCATGATGCAATTTATAACCTTCAGGGCATGGGTGCGCTAGACAATATTCAGAGCGGTAAATTTAATCCTCAGAATGTTATTACCAGAGGCCAGTTGGTCAGTATGGTTTTAAAGAGCTTTAAAATAAATTATGATACCTCGGGACTTTTTCCTCCAACCGATATAACACCTAATCATAAATATTACAAGGACATTATTACTGCAATAAACTTAGGCTTAATACATCCCGACCCGGATGGCAAAGTTTATCCTAATAAAGCCGTTACAAGGAAAGATATAATATTTTTACTTGGCAGCACTTTAGGAAAACTGGGATATCCTTTAAATCCATACGGAATAGAGCATATTGAGAAATTTAATGACTATTGGCAAATACCACAGGAGGAAATCGATATTGTGTCATCCTTTGTGGGCGACGGAATAATAAGCGGAAAGGCAGGCCAAGTGCTGGACTTGAATTCAAGTGCCACAAGAATAGAGGCAGTAGCTTTTATTTACAGAACACTGTTAAAATACAAGATTGACAGATAATTGTCCTTTTACAGAAACAAAAATACAGTTAAAAATATACACACGAATAGAGATATTAAAATAGATAATAGTATGGAGATTCTTATTCTATCATCCTTGCGTTTAAGACGTTTAGAGTTTAAGAACAATGAAAATACGCTTATTAAAAGCTGTGTAAGGGATAGTATAAGAGAAAACTGCAAAAGGTAAGAGTCCCAATAATCCCTGACTTTAATTGAGAAAAAGCGATCAAAAAAGGTCTCGCCCACCGGCTTAGCAAGCATTATAATTGCAAAATTAACAATGATAAATCCCCAAAGCACGACACTGATGATGTCTATTATTCTTAATATAAGATCAGGGCCCTTTCTTGAATTTACGCGCCCGGATACTTTATTATCCAAGATATGCACCCCACTTCATCAGTCTTACATTAACCTTACCATATAAAGGATAAAATTAATAGTGCATTGTAAATATGTATAAAATGAATTAGTATAATCGTAACACACTCTCGTTCAGCGGAGGTAACATATGTATTCAGAAATTAATTCCCGGATTAATGATTTAAAAAGCGGTAACAGTAAAAACCCCCATGCCTTGCTAGGTATGCACACAGAAAACTATAAAATTGTGGTCAGGGTATTTAATGTTCACTCTGAAAGTATCGTTGTAAAAGACATACATTCCGGAGAAACATACCAAATGAATCGTATTATCGAAGAAGGATTATTTGAATGTGTTATCGCCGATCGCGATACACCTTTTAAATACGAGCTTATCCATACTACAAAAGACGGTCACACATATTCGGTTATTGATCCTTATTCCTTCTGGCCCACCATCTCGGATTATGATCTATATCTGTTTAACCAGGGCAATAATCATCGCGTTTATGAAAAGCTGGGATGCCATCTTTGCGAGGCAGAAGGAGTGAAAGGCGCATCTTTTGCGGTTTGGGCGCCATCGGCAAAGAGAGTGAGTGTAGTGGGCTCGTTCAACCAGTGGGATGGAAGAATTCACCCAATGCGGCAGATAGGAAGCTCCGGAGTATGGGAGCTGTTTATTCCCGGCCTTACAAAAGGCGATTTATACAAATATGAAATTAAAACTCCTACAGATGAAATATATACAAAGTCAGATCCCTATGCTTTTTATGCAGAAAAGTCGCCTCATACAGCCTCTGTGGTTTATGATCTTGAAAACTATGAATGGCAAGATGCCCAATGGATGGAGAAAAGGGCTCACGAAGGTGTATTTGATAAGCCGGTTAATATTTACGAGGTTCATTTAGGCTCGTGGAAGCAGGAGCCCGATGATGACCCCGAATCAGAAACCGGATTTAAACCTTATTCATATAGATATCTTGCAGAAACGCTTGTTCCCTATGCAAAGAAGATGGGATATACTCATTTGGAGCTTCTTCCCGTTATGGAGCATCCCTTCGACGGATCCTGGGGCTATCAGGTGACCGGATATTACGCCACTACAAGCAGGTACGGAACACCAGAGGATTTTAAATACTTTGTTGATACCTGCCATAAAGATGGCTTAGGGGTCATTTTAGACTGGGTTCCGGCACATTTCCCGAAGGATGGTCACGGACTGGCCAGATTTGACGGAACAGCCCTCTACGAGAATGAGGATAAACGTATGGGAGAACATTTAGGATGGGGAACCCATGTTTTTAATTACGGCCGGACAGAAGTGAAAAATTTCCTGGTGGCTAACGCTATTTATTGGTTTGATAAATTTCATATCGACGGTTTACGGGTCGACGCCGTGGCATCAATGCTTTATCTTGATTATTGCCGCGAGCCCGGGGAGTGGGTACCGAACAAATACGGCGGCAGAGAGAATCTGGATGCGGTGGAATTCATAAAAAATCTCAATTATGCAGTGTATCAATATTATCCCAATGTAATGATGATTGCCGAGGAATCTACCTCCTGGCCTTTAGTAACCAAGCCTGTTCACGAAGGGGGTCTTGGATTCTCCCATAAATGGAATATGGGCTGGATGAATGATTTTTTGAAATATGTAAGTCTGGATCCTATACACCGTAAGTATAATATGAATCTTCTGACCTTTTCTTTTATGTATACATGGAGTGAAAACTTTATACTGGTACTGTCCCACGACGAGGTAGTGCACGGAAAGGCATCCATGCTTGGGAAGATGCCCGGAGACTACTGGCAGCAATTTGCGGGGTTAAGATGTGCCTATGGATACTTTTTTGCTCACCCCGGAAAGAAGCTTCTCTTCATGGGGAGCGAGTACGGTCAGTTTATTGAGTGGAAGTACAAGGAAAGTCTTGACTGGCATTTGTTAAATTATCCGATGCACGAGAAAATGAGTATTTTTGTATCTGATTTAAATCACCTATACAAAACAGAAAAAGCTTTCTATGAGCTGGATACAAGCAATGAGGGTTTTGAGCTTATTGACTGTAAGGATGTTGATAATTCTATAATATCATTTATTAGAAAGGGCAAGGACTGGCATGATATGCTGATCTTTGTGTTCAATTTTACGCCTGAAACCCACGAAAGCTATCGTATGGGCGCGCCTCTTAAAACAGAATATATAGAAATTTTTAATTCTGATGCCGAAAAATATGGCGGCAGTAATGTGCTGAATACAAAACCAATCATTGCAGAGGATATCCCCATGCACGAAAAGCCATACTCAATGACAGTGCGTATTCCGCCATTAGGCGCCATTGTTCTGCGTCCCCTGTTTGACACCGAAAATGATCTCTCCCTGTCATAGCTATGAATACACCATGTGGAACCTTTAGCCAATGGCAAAGGGAAGGGTAACTTGTAGCGGCTGTAGCTTGCTGCGATTTAGCGCTCCGTGCCAACATCCTGTTTCTACAGGCACCTCCCTACGGACATAAGTTGTAATAAGCTTATCAGCGCTCAGGTCTCTTTCAGTTTCAACGATGGGACACCGTTTTTATAACTCGCAATTATCGGCCCTCTTACCGTATGGATTTCCAGATATAATTCCTCCAGGCTTTCTGGTATATGAGGATTAAATTCAACTTCCTCCCACCCCGGTTTTCCGGGCTTTAGACCCAAAATATCCTCTATTATTACGGGAATAGGACTGCTGGCCCAAGCATGGCAAAGGCTGGTATTCCATTTTTGATCTTTGCCCCAGACTTCAAAGCAGGTAGTGGCTCCTTCCCGCAGCATATTCGCCCAGGAACGCTCATCCTGCGAAACAATGAGGTCATACACCAATTCATACTCCCCGGCAGCCGCCAAACCCTTTAAGAGAAAGTAAGCATTATATACTCCGCAATTCAATCTCTTTTCTTTTATCAAGCCTACAACGCTATTCAATGCTTCATCGGGTACCAGCCCGAAAAATAATGGGAGCATATTGGAATGAAGAGAAGTATGGGCTGATATTGTAGAATCTGAAAAGAGCTGAATATCTTCACGGTAAAAAGCTTTTATAAAGGCCTCTTTCAGCTTTGGAAATTCATTCTCATATTTATTCCCCACTATATCCCTTATTTCATTTACTGTTTTAACCGCCCCACAATAAAAGGCATTGATTACATTATGGCAGCCGTCACCCACCACGGAAGAAAGGTCAAAGTCATAATCATCACGAAGGTTTTGCGGCCAATCCACCAGATTCCACTTCTCTTTTACATTCTCAAGAAGTCCATCCTCACGCTTATACTTATCAAAATATTTCAAAATTCCCTCGGCAACCGGAGCCATTTCTTTTAAAAAGTCCATATCCCCGCTTTGCCGATAGTAGTTCAAAAGCTGCAGAGGCCATTGAAGAGAAAAGTCCGCAATCTCCTGCATGAAGCTGCCGGGGGCTACAGCCATGATCCCCGGGCATATAAAGGCCGACAAGGCAAAATCCTTCAGAGCCTTTTTAAACAGCCGTAAATCGCCTGATAGATAAAGTTGGGCATGAGTAGTAACTGTGGCATCTCCAAGGTATTGTCCTTTTTCCCTGCTGGGGCAATCCACATAGACCTCTTGTGAACAGTACTTCACACAGTTTTTGCAAATGGTCCAAATATCATTAAGAAGCTGATTTGAAGTGTGGAATTTGCATTCTCCCTCATCCAGCCGATAATGACGTACAACAGCAAAAAAAGTCGCAGGATTAACCGTGTCTTCCGGCGCTGAAATCTCTACATAGCGAAAGGCTTTATAATCATATTGTTCCAATACATCTTTTTGGCCTGATAGTATCCAGGTGTCTTTATAATTGCAGTTGCAGCGTAATTGATGGCGTACATGCTTTTTGTCTTCATCCAACTCTTCTCCGTACATAATTGTAATTTCTTGCCCCGAAAGTCCTGTTGCCTCCATCTTAAATTGACCGGTGATTTCCTGCCCAAAATCTATTAAATAATTGCCGTTTTCCAGTCTCTCCACTGTCTGTGGCTCGATTTCATATACATCCAAGACCGGTGTGGGCTGAAGCACCAGCTTATGATCATCGTTTATGTGCTCGTAAGCATATTCCCAGTGACCATCGTCAAAATCGATTTCTTTCCAGTGTTTTTCTTTTAGACGGCTGTCAATGTCCTCTACAAATTGCGTTTCATATCCAAAAGTGGCGATTCCGACATACTCTTTGGCCTTAGCATACTTCCATGAAGAATCGCTGCCTAATAAAAACTCCCCATCTGCATACATCCGGGCAATGAGTCCCTGCCGGCAGTCCCCGCTGTTCCACACCCGATTTACCAAGCCCTGATAATATACATGAACAGCAATTACATTATCTCCCTGTTTTAAATACTCCGATATATCATAACGGTTGTAATAATAATTAAAATAGTAAGAAGGCGCCGGCCCCTGACCTACAAACCTGTTGTTAACATACAACTTGTAGTAGTCATCGGCGGTTATATCAAAGATTACATTTTTTTGGGACTTATTAAGATGAAATGTTTTTCTCACCAACATATGGTGGTTTTTAAGCTCCGGATTATGTTCGGAAAGTACCGGTTCCTCAGACTGTTTGTGGAACACATTTATCGGAGTTAGTCCATAAAAATCTTTGTCTATTATCCATTTTGCTTTCCATACCTTATCCATGCCGCCCTCCGATTTTTTTGAAATGAAAGAGAACCATTTCCCAATCTCTCAATACGTGCAACCCACTAATTTACACTATTATGCTACTATAAATTAAAAACTTTGTCTAAATAATCAATTTTTATTTTATAAAGTGGCCGAAAAGGTTGTATTATCAAAGAACCCCCCCCTA
>CAYWXN010000081.1:0-7458 GCA_964462075.1 uncultured Ruminiclostridium sp.
CAGCCTTGAAAAGCTAATGTGGGAGTGGAGTGATATATTGAAATATTTAAGATGAGATGCTATATATTCCCTAAGAAAACATATTCAAGATGCTGATTTGCTATTTCGGCAAGCTTTACCAGAGTCGCCTTTGGTGTTGGGTCTCGATCCATCATTTTATATCTGGGGAAAAACCGTGTAAGATGAAAGGGTATTTTCGGGGAGAAATCGGAAAGCCATGATGACATAGCCTCGATTTCATCCGGAGAATCATTAAGTCCGGGTATAACAAGACAGGTTATTTCAACGTGACACGCCTTTGAAGCCAGCTTTATGGTGTTCTTAACATGCTCTACATCTCCGTTGCATATTTTTTTGTAGAAGTCCTGATTAAAGCTCTTAAGATCAATATTCATTGCATCAATATAAGGGAGAAGTTCCAATAAAGGAGCTTCTTGAACGTATCCGTTGGTTACAAGTACGTTTTTCATACCCTTGTCTTTAATAAGCTTGCAACAGTCAAAGACATATTCGTAGCTCATAAAGGGTTCATTGTAAGTGTATGCCAAACCGATATTATCAGAATTCTTCAAGCTGAAGGCTTTACTCACAAGATTTTCGGGAGATATATAAGCCGTCTCCGGATTACCGAATGAGATACTGTTATTCTGGCAAAAAGAACAGGAAAAATTACATCCGAAACTGCCGACAGAAAGAATGTGTGAGCCGGGGAAATAATTATAAAGCGGTTTTTTTTCGATTGGATCTAAGGCCAATGAGGATATTTGACCATAGCTTTCGGCGAAGAGGTCTCCGCCCAAATTGATACGTACCCCGCAAATGCCCTTCTTATTTATCTTAATATGACAATTATGAGGACAAAGCAAACAATGGACAAGTCCATCTTCTTCCTTAATATAATGTTGCGCTTTTATTCCCGTCATTTTTCACCTACCTATGGCGGATAACTTCAAAGCGTTCCATGGAGAATTTTTCTCCTTTAGTGATTCCCGCCTTTGATAATGCTATCTCAACCTGCTGGGCAGGGGTATCCACCGATTCAAGGTTTGGGAGCAATAAGCCTCTTTTATAGCCTGAGCTAACAATTACTCCATAACGTAAAACATCAAGCTCTTCTATACTGGTGATGGGTTCGGGATTTTCAAGAACATCCACACTATAGACAAGGTCCTTCAATTCGAATTCCTTAACGGGGTTGAATCTTGGGTCACGAGTACCCGAGCTGACAGCATTCTGTATTATCTCTTCTGCAATGCTGCCTGTTACGGGCGATATCGTACCAATGCAGCCTCTTAGCTGACCATGCTTTTTAATTGAAACGAATACACCCTTGTTCTGTTCTGTCATTTCAGAAGGAAGATAGTCGGGAACAGCAAGGAGTTTCCCCCTCTTTATATAGTATTCAAGTGATGAACGGGCAAGCGCCACGTAAGGGTCCTCAGCTTTACGGGTGATCTCAATATCGGACTTATGCATATTCTCAAAAAAAGAGAACAAATCCCGTGAAAGATCCTGACCTCCTATAGAAAGCTCTGCTACCATGTAACCTACTCCGAAAGGGCCTTCATAGGATAAAATATTTGATTTCACACAGAAGCCGTTTAATGCTCCGGCAATTATTGCAAAGGATCTAAGCCCGCATTCTCCGGCTTTATAGCCAAGACCGGTGTCAATGCCGATCAGTTTCTTAAAATCAGCGGATTTTATTGTTTCAATTAAGTATTTATCAAAAACCGGTCCTTCGGGAGCAAAGCCATATGAGCCGTCTTTAGTAAGCTTGTGAGATAAATCACCGCTGCCTACAAGGACAACCTTTTTGTCATAAGCTGATACAGCTTTTTGAATACAATAACCAAAAACGTACAGTTCTTCCATGGAAAGCCCCGCAATTGAAATACGGATTAGAGTAAAATCAGTGTAATATCGTGATATAAAATAAAGAGGTACCAGAGCACCATGATCCAGGGAATCGCCTTCCGAACCATCTCCGCCTGATTCGATTCCGCAGGAATGAGAGGCTCGGACAATATTCTCTATTAAGCCGACTTCGGATTTGAATTCCATTGCTACCTCAGGAGCGCCGAAACTTTTAAATGAGCCTTTTAAAGTAGCCCCGGGTGATATATGGATATAATTACTATAGGCAGGACCGTGAGAAGACGTGAGTATAATAACATCAGGAGCTAAGTCACTGATCTGCTTTCCCACTTCATGGTATGCTGCAGTCGTAGAAGAAATCGCGGATTCTTCACCCTTCCCAATCTCAGGAATAATAATGGGTGGATGAGGTACAATAAAGGCTTTTAAAATTTCTCCCATGGATACTACCCCCAAAGTGTATTTATATTTTAAGTATATTTGTAAAATGCCTGCGGAGCAACTCAAAATAATCAAAGAAAGCAAGCTAACTTTAAGTATACTTCATTTACGAATGTTTATTCTTTTTAATTGCGATTATCATGATTTCTTGGTTGCAAGTGATAATAAAGGGGTAATTATATTTAAGGTAAACCGTATATCTTGTCATAAGTTATTATGTGTTTTCCTATAATTTAAATAAGTATATTTGCGGAGGTAAGATATGAAAAAACAGCCAGATTTCTACAGATGCAGTATTTGCGGCAATATAGTGGGAAAGGTAGAAGATAGCGGCGTTGAATTAATATGCTGCGGGCAGCCTATGAACAAACTTGAAGCTAATACAGTAGATGCGTCAAAGGAAAAGCACGTACCGGTTGCCACAGTTGACGGTGATACAATCACTGTTAAAGTTGGATCGGTTGACCATCCTATGCTTGAGGCACATTATATTCAATGGATTTGCGTAATGAGCGGAGACCGTGTACAAAGAGTAAGTCTTTCACCGGGCCAAGCGCCTATGGCAATTTTCCTGGTGCCCGAATCCGGCGAAGTGGATGTCTACGAATACTGTAATCTGCACGGACTTTGGAAGACTACTATAAACAAATAGCTGTAGTTATTAATAATTTATAAAGTTTAATTGACGTATCTATTGAGGACTGTTTCAAAATTTTGGAACAGTCCATTTTGCATGTTTATCTGAGTTAATACTTTTGCACCTTGAAACTTAATGTTATATAATGAATTTGCAGGTTAAATCAGGTTGATTTAGGTATTTTGTCATATTAATGTTAACAAAAAAGTTGTGTTAATTATTATGGAGATAGATTATGTTTGAGATAAAGAAGATAGAAATTATAGATGAAGATTGTGTGAAAGTGATAAGGGATTCGTTTATCACCGTAGCGAATGAATTTAATATAACAAGAGAAAATGCTCCAACAAATCCTGCATTTATGGAAATAGAATCCTTACAAGCCATGAAACAAAAAGGTATTGATATATACGGTGCTTATATTGAAAAAATTCTTATAGGTCTTGTGGCTATTGAAAAGTCAAATGAAAGCCTGTATTTCATGGAAAAGTTAGCTGTATTACCCGAATACCGTCATAATGGATATGGATTACGATTGATTAATTTTGTCGTAGAAACTGTAAGAGAAGCAGGAGGAGAGAAGATTTCAATAGGAATAATCAATGAGAATAAGGTATTGAAGGATTGGTATATAAAGAATGGTTTTTCTGAAACCGGAATAAAGCAATTTCCCCATTTACCATTCAGTGTTTGTTTCTTAGAAAGGGCCGTTTAAGGAGAAATTTAATGAAAATTGTTGTGATTAAAGGAACTGAGAATAAAGGTTGTAGTTATCAGATTAATTAAGAGATTCCTTCTGTTGATAATCAGCATTGAATTAATAATGAGTGGATATAAAGGATAAAGTGAGGCAGAATCTATGGAACATAATATTGTGGCGTTAATATGGGATTTTGATAAGACTTTAGTTGATGGCTATATGCAAGCTCCAATTTTCAAAAAATATGGTGTCAGTGAATCTGAATTCTGGAAAGAAGTTAATGGCCTTGAGGCCCAATATAGAGAAAAGGGTATCAGAGTTAATCGGGATACTATATATCTCAATCATTTTTTAACATGTGTTAATCAGGGAATATTTAAAGGCCTTAACAATTCTATACTCAGAGAATTAGGTAAAGAATTAAAATTCTACACCGGAATCCCGGAAATATTTAAAAAATTACAGGACTCTGTAGAAAATAATCAGGATTTTCAAAAGTTCAACATTAAAGTAGAACACTACATTGTAAGCACGGGTTTAGCCGAAATGATCAAGGGGTCTGCGGTCGCTCAACATGTAAAGCATATTTGGGGTTGTGAATTCATTGAAGAACCAATAAAATCATCCCTTCATATCGGAGAGTATAAAGGGAAGAATTCGGATAGTGATTATGAATGTGAAATAAAACAAATTGCTTACGCCATAGATAACACATCAAAAACAAGAGCTATATTTGAGATAAATAAGGGTTCAAATGAATACCAGAACATCGATGTCAATGCTAAGATTTCATATGAAAACAGGCGGGTTCCATTTGAAAATATGATTTATATAGCGGATGGCCCAAGTGATGTTCCTGCTTTTTCGGTATTGAAAAGCAATGGCGGCAGAACATTTGCTATATACCCAAAAGGAAATTCAAAAGCCTTTAATCAGGTAAATCAATTGATTCGTGACGGAAGAATTGATATGTTTGCGGAGGCCGATTATTCCGAAAACACTACAACGTACATGTGGCTTATGGAAAATGTTAACCAGATCGCGACTGATATTTATAACAAAAAATCAGAGCAGATTAAAAGGAGTGTATCAAAGCCCCCTGAACATATAAGTGAATAATAACATAGACATAGCCTTTGAAATTACTCAACACATTATAAAACAAGTTTATGGTACAATTAACGAAAAGAATACTTAAGTATAAGGTTAAAATACAGCATCCCGAGACAATAGAAAGTTGCATTGAGTCAGTTTGATAAGCCAGGAAGGTAATGGAGAAACATGCGTTATAAATTAAGCCACTTTTACGCAATTTGTACAGTCTTTTTATGGGCCTCTGCATATGTTTTTACAAAGGTAGCACTTAATTATTTTACAGCTTTTAGTCTCGGATTTCTAAGATATTTAGTTGCGGCAATAGTTCTCATTATTGCTGCGAGTATAAAGAAAATTGGGCTTCCGGATCTCAAAGATATTCCAAAATTCATTTTATCAGGTCTTTTGGGTTTTATGCTTTACATGATAGCCTTTAATATAGGATCAAAAACATTATCTTCAACAACAGGAAGTATTATTATCTCATCAGTTCCAATCCTTACAGCTTTATTTGCATCTATCTCTCTTAAAGAAAGATTAAAGGCCTTGTCATGGATTGCAATCCTTATTGAATTTTCAGGCATACTGGTTCTTATGCTTTGGGATGGTATTTTGTCTATTAATATAGGAGCATTATGGATGTCCGGAGCTGCGCTCCTCCTGAGTGGTTATAACATAACTCAAAGGCAATATACAAAAAAATATACAGCATTTCAATCAACTACATACAGCATCGTCGCAGGTTCTATTTTATTGTTTGTTTTTTCACCGGAAGCGATTCCACAAATTATTCAGGCACCGTTGAGTCAGGTTCTTGTTGTAGTATATTTGGGCATCTTCCCAAGCGCTATTGCATATATTTGTTGGTCAAAAGCTCTGTCTATTGCTAAGAAAACCAGTGATGTCTCAAATTATATGTTTGTTACACCGTTATTATCATTGATATTAGGTTATATTATTATATTTGAAGTTCCGGATATTGCAACATATGTCGGTGGGGCTATAATATTATTTGGCCTGCTAATTTTTAATTATTCCAGAAACAAGGCTGGTTAATAGGATTTATAAAAACTAATAAATGTGAGGTTTTATTATGCGTATTGAATCCGGAAGTAAACTAATTATGATTGGCGATTCGGTGACAGACTGTGGAAGAGCGAGGCCAGTGGGTGAAGGACATTCTGGGGCAATAGGCAACGGATATGTGAGTCTGGTTCAAAGTAGCATTATGGCAACTTATCCTGAGAGAAGAATAAGAGTAATAAACATGGGGGTATCGGGTAATACCGTCAGGGAGCTCAAGGAACGCTGGGAGTCTGATGTGTTAGCTTTGAAACCGGACTGGCTCTCTATTATGATTGGTATAAATGATGTTTGGAGACAATTTGATTTACCTCTTCAAAAGGAATTACATGTATATATTGATGAGTATAAAGAAACACTGGATGAGTTGGTTAGTCAGACTAAACCGATGCTTAAAGGGTTAGTTTTAATGACGCCTTATTATATCGAACCAAATAAAAACGATGCTATGCGTGCTGAGATGGATAAATACGGTGCTGCAGTAAAAGAGGTTGCAGAAAAGCATGGGACACTCTTTGCTGATACACAAGCCGCATTTGATAGAATACTGAAGTTTTATCACCCGAATATGTTCTGTTGGGATCGTGTACACCCAAATAATATAGGGCATATGGTTTTGGCTCAGGCATTCTTAAATGCGATAGAAATTTAATCAAGGCTCAAAAACTGGTATAATAAGAGCATCGATTAAAACTCAGAAGTATTGAATGTTTTCAACATATATATTGACTAATAGCAAGGGAGGAAAATGATATGAATTTCAATCCCAACGATAGCTTCATGTACATACTCGCGGTTATTGTCATTTTGTTCATCATTGCCCAATCCATATTCTTTCTGATCAGAGCTTACAGGCGTGGAAAAGAACTGGGAATGGACATGAAGAAAATCAGAAAAACCATATCTTCATCTGCTATTTTCACTATTGCACCGGCTGTTTCAATACTATTAGGAGTTTTAACGCTCTCAAAGTTTCTGGGGCTGCCTCTGCCATGGATACGACTAAGCGTCATAGGTGCAATAACCTATGAGTTGCCTGCGGCTACATCAACAGCTTCGGCTTTGGGCGTATCACTCTCCGAGACATTAAAAGATCCAAAAGCTTTTTCCGCCATTGCTTGGGTAATGACCCTAGGCATCATGCCCAGTATCGTACTGGTTCCCATCCTTTTAAGACGAATACAGAAGGGTCTCACCACCATAAAAAGCAAGGATAGTAAATGGGGAGATTTGTTTATTACGGCCATGTTCCTGGGGATGATATCAGCCTTTATGGGCATGGTTTTTTCAAATATCAGAATCGGTCTGGCCGGTTGGATACCCATTTTTGTTCTTATTTTCTCTGCTCTCCTGATGGGAATCTGCGGTATTCTTCTTAAGGTATTTAAGATTAATTGGATACAGGATTATGCGCTTCCGATAAGCATGTTGGGTGCCATGGCGTTCGCTGTCCTTATAACGCCTTTGATTGTATAGGAGGATTTGATATGAATACAAAAACCTATGACGATATGACGCATCTTTACGGAAAGATCTGGATATGGACTGCTGTTGTAATAATTCTTTTAGTGCCTGTGGCAATGTGTGTTTACTACAATGCCTGGCCTCCTATGCAATCGGTATT
>CAYWXN010000082.1:0-7385 GCA_964462075.1 uncultured Ruminiclostridium sp.
TAAAAGGAGTTGTGGTCGTGGCAGAGGGCGCAGATGATATCCTTATTAAAGCCCAACTTAATAATGCGGTTTGCACTCTTTTAGGAATTCCCGAACACAGAGTTCAGATATTGAAGCATAAATAGGGTAGCTATGTAAATATAATTCTATATAGGAAATTGTTCTATACGGAACATAATATTTTAGGAAGTTTTAATATCTTCCTATCAATATTGGTTGGAGGGAAAGGTATGAAAAGAAAACAAATTGTTGTACTTGGGTTGGTGCTGGTAATTATTTCAGTGGGGATACTGCAGTACAACTATAATTCTTCAGGAGAGTCAGCCAAATTAGACCTGGCCCTCGATCAAGGCACCGATCTTGAGGATATCCCGGGAGCAGCCGTATATGTGGAAAATGCGGATACTGCTGTGATTGACAAGGCAGTAGCTCAGGCTGAGCAAGCAGTGGGATTTTTTGCAGAGGCACGTATGGAAAGAGACAAAGCCAGAAGTAAACAAAAGGACGAACTTAAAGTTCTTGCTCAGGCTGCAGACGGGACTATTGCGACCTCCACCGGAATGAACTCCTTAGAAGCACAGGAACAGCTGCTTGCCATAATCAAAAGAGCCGAGGCTGAAAGCACAGTAGAGACTTTGGTAAAACAGAAGGGCTTCGAAGACGCACTGGCTTATATGAGTGATACCAATAATGTGGATGTCATTGTTAAAGCTTCGAGCCTTACCTCTCAGGATGTAGCCCAGATAAGTGATATCGTAGTGCGCCATGCCGACGTAACTATGGATGGAATAACAGTTAAAAATGTTGACTAATAATTAAAACACCATATTAAGCAGCCATATTAAATATGAAATGCAAAAAAACGTACCTATGGTACGTTTTATCTTTATGCAAAAACTTATTAATATTATTCTGCCGACTTCGCATTATAAGCCTTTTGAAGCTGGGATTTCTTTCTGGAGGCGGCATTCTTATGAAGAAGATTCTTGGAAACAGCCTGATCCACCTTTTTTATGGCATCCTTTAGCATATCCTGTGTTTCGGGAGCCTTTGCTTCAACAGCCTCGCGATAATTACGAAGAGTGGTCTTAAGCTCGGATTTCTTTATACGATTCTGTAAGTTTTTAGAATCGGTTGTCTTTACCCTCTTTATCGCTGATTTAATATTAGGCATTATGTTCACCTCCTACTGATTTGTGCAACACACAATATAATAACACGAAGTATTTACCTTTGCAAGAATTTTTATTAAAATTTGACACCGTCTCAGAACTCAAGCGGGACTTGACTATATATTGAAATATAATATAACATAAGGAGATAGAAATTAAGTTCCTCAGGAGTGAGACCATGGATAAAAAAGGTACGATACTAAGCGGAATGCGTCCTACAGGCGCCCTGCATTTGGGTAATTATTTCGGAGCTTTAGAAAACTGGGTAAGGCTTCAGGATGAATATAATTGCTTTTTCTTTGTTGCCGACTATCATGCCCTGACTACAGGCTATGAGAATACCGATGAATACAAAGATAACATTACCAATTTGTTGATTGATTGGCTGGCAGCGGGGCTTGATCCCGAAAAAAGCACATTTTTTATTCAAAGCTGTATAAAAGAGCATGCCGAATTACACCTGCTGTTTTCAATGAATGTTCCTCTTTCATGGCTTTATAGATGTCCGACATATAAGGATCAATTATCACAAATAAAGGAAAAGAATATTTCCACCTATGGCTTTTTAGGATATCCATGTTTGCAGGCGGCTGATATTTTAATGTATAAGGCCGGTTTTGTACCGGTCGGTGAGGACCAGATACCCCATATAGAACTGACTCGCGAAATTGCCAGACGGTTTAATTTTCTGTATAATTGTGAAGTTTTCCCTGAGCCTCAGCCACTATTAACCAAGGCGAAGGTTCTTCCCGGCCTGGACGGACGAAAAATGAGTAAAAGCTATAATAACACCATAGCTCTATCAGATAGTCCTGAAACTGTAAAGAAAAAGATCATGAGTATGATAACAGATCCCGCCCGTATTCATAAAACCGATCCGGGACATCCGGAGGTATGCTCTGTTTTTGCATATCACAAACTTTTCTCTCAAAGTGAAATTAATGAGATCGAACATGATTGCAGAAGCGGTGAAATCGGCTGCGTGGCTTGTAAGAAAAAGCTTGCTCAAAATGTGGCTGAGCTTATGACACCTTTATACGAAAGACGGCAGGAATGGATTAATAGACCTGATGATATTAAAGATATTATCATTGAAGGCAATAAAAAGGCTAGAATAATTGCAGAAAAGACAATAGCTGAGGTCCGTCAGGTTATGAAAATTGATTGGATTTAAGGTGATATCATGAGAAGCGCGCTGACCGATGCTTGTACCTTAAAACTTGAAAATTTTGAAGGTCCTTTTGATTTATTATTCTATCTGATAGAAAAAAACCAGATCGACATTTATGACATTCCCATTTTGGATATTACCGAACAATATCTGGAATATCTTAGCGCTATGCAGGAGTTGGATTTGGATATTGCGTCGGAGTTTTTGGTTATGGCGTCTACCCTGCTACATATAAAATCAAGGATGCTGCTTCCCAATAGAGAACCCTTAGTGGATGAAGAGACGGTTGATCCGCGAGAAGAACTTATTATAAAGCTTTTAGAATATAAAAAATACAAGGAATATTCAAAGATGATGGCTGTCAGAGAAGAAAAGTGGAGCGGCGCTCATTATAAGCTTCCTGAGGCCATACCCGATATTATCTCAGAAGATGAGTTGGAAGTCTCTCCTGATACTCTTAGAATTTGTATGGAGAATGCCCTGAGAAAATACCGGGATAAGATGGATGACGTTTCTATAAAGATGAATCGAATTTTAAACAATGAGAAGGTTTCACTTAGATCAAAAGTGAAAGAGATTTTGGAATTTTTAAAAAGAGGAGTAAAGCTGTGCTTCTCAAAAATATATAATCCAAAAGAAAAAAGTCGTCTGGAGGTAGCCACCGGTTTTCTGGCCACATTGGAAGTTGTCAGAATAGGGCAAGCATCAGTACACCAGAATGCAGACTTTGGAGAAATATACCTGACACCTAGGAAAAATAAAAATGATCAAGATCCAATGTCATTAATAGAGGATGAGTAATATGGGCTCCATAAACGACACTGAGGTAATTATAGAAGCTCTGCTGTTTGCCTCCGGGGATCCGGTATCCTTAGAAAAAATAGCTGAGATAGTCGGTCACGACAAAAAAACAACGAAAGTAATAATGACGAATTTAATATATAAATATCAGAATGCTTCCCGCGGCATTATGTTAAGGGAAATTAATAACGCTTATCAGCTTTGTACCAAACCTGAGCTTGATGAGTATGTGCAGCAGCTGGGAACTGTAAGAAGAAAACAGGGCCTTACACCCCAGGCGTATGAAACCTTGTCTATTGTCGCATATAACCAGCCTGTAACAAGAGCTTACATTGAGCAAATAAGGGGAGTAAATTGCGATGGTGTTATAATGAAGCTGGTGGAACGAAATCTTATTGAAGAGGTTGGTCGTGACGATGCTCCGGGAAAACCCAAGCTATATGCTACAACCGAGGAGTTTCTTCGTGTTTTCGGTTTTTCAAACCTTAAGGAGCTTCCTCCACTGGCTATGAATGAGATACCTGAAGTATATGAAGATGTTCCCTTAGATTAAAAATACTTGGCATAATTTACTATAAGCCGGAAAACATATAGTACGGAGGTACGTATGGTTTTTACGGCTATTTTTATAGCTCTCGTTTTATTTATTATAATAACTGTATTTTTGAGACTCTCATTTATGGTTCAAATTTCCATTGATTCCGAAGGTTTTCAAATGGAGATTAAGGTAATGCTGTACCGAATTCTCAAGCTTTTTTCATGGAATTTTAAAGAGGGTGGGTTTGACTTTCTTCTGAAAAAGAAGAAACAAGTGCCCGAAGACAAAAAAAAGAAAAAAGGAAGAATTTCAGCCGTACTGAATCTTATTTTTTCAAAGGATACCTATAATCATCTTAAAAAAAATATGGAAGTGTTCATATTCTCAGTAAAAGGCCGATTATCCACAAAAAATGCTGCCTTAACAGCTATGCTTTACGGAAATATTTGGAGTGTTATCGGGTTATTAATACCGTTTATTCCTCAAAACAACTTTATTCTGGATTTCTATCCCGATTTTAAAAAAGAATCTTCCGATTTTCATATTTCCTGCATATTAAGGGTGAGAATCATCCATATTATAAAACTGATAGCCAATCAATATATTAAAAAAATGAGGAAAGGAGAAAATAAAAAATATGGGACAGCATCCAATTGAAGAGCTTATGAAAACAGCCATGGAAAGCATTAAAGAAATGGTAGATGTAAATACTATAGTGGGTGATGCGGTTCAAACTGTAGACGGAACTGTAATTATACCCGTTTCCAAAGTAGCCTTTGGGTTTGCCGCAGGCGGTGGAGAATATAATAATAGTAAAAGAGCCGAAGGAAATAACAATTTCCCTTTTGCCGGAGGCAGCGGTGCAGGTGTTAGTATCAGCCCGGTTGCTTTTATGATAGTAGGTAGGAATAACACCATAAAAATGATTCCGGCTTCGCCACATGCCGCACTAGACAGAGCTTTGGACAACATACCGAATATTATCGAGCAAGTAAAAAAAGTTTTTGAGCCTGGTTGCAAGCACGAAAAAGAACAAAAACAGCATGAAAAACATGATAGGGCAGATGAAAATGCCACTGCTGCTGCAGCTGAAGCTCAAACCCATGACAAGAATGATATCGAAGATGATAAATTATATTGAATTAAGACAGATTAAGCTAGATGGAAGGGGTGATCAACCGCCTTATTAGAATTGGTTCAGAGCAAAAAATAAAAGGGGCCCCATCGATTTTCTCGATACAGCCCCTTTTATGATACTGGATACTAATTATTTGCTCTGTTGTTTACTTGTATCATACTGAGGATACTGATTGCCGGTATAGGTCTGGAATACCTTTTTGACGATGTTACCACCGATTGTTCCGGCTTCACGAGAAGTTAAATCACCATTGTAACCCTGCTTTAAGTTGATACCAAGCTGGCCGGCAATCTCATACTTCATGTTGTCAAACTGGGTCTTGCTGTTGCTGTTTGAACTGTTAGTTGCCATTAATCTCACCTCCTCATTGCTTATTATTGCTCATGTCGCTCTGTTTATGAGTAGAAAGTTATGGTGGAAACGGAATAAACATTAAAAATTTTTTTTGCATCAAAACCATAGAATATAATTGCCTTTTGTTATGTCACTTTCCAAAAGTTAATAATTATTTGACAAATTTCATCAAAATATGAGAAAATAAAGGAGATAATTTCACATATTTGACAGAACTTTTGTTGTACCTGCCATAATATTGTGGTATATTCTTATATAGATACATTTTTGTGTGTTTTTGTCGTACCCAATTTTATACTAATGATAAATGGTTGCTATAAGCAATTTAAAGGAGTGATTCTGTGCTATCCAATCTTTTGTTTACAAAGAATAATATCGAACGGGGGCTTGATGCCGCTTGGCTTAGAAACGATGTCATATCGCAAAACATAGCCAATGTTGACACGCCCGGATATAAAAGAAAAGTAGTAAGATTCGAAGAATTCCTTGATAATGAGATGAAGACGGGACGGATTTCACAGGGAAAGACCAAACTTTCCTCAAATGGCATGCAAATAGCTGAAGATCCTGCAAATTCATCATACAGAAGCGACGGTAACAATGTGGATATTGAGCATGAAATGGCATTGATGGCTGCGAACAGTATTAGATACAACACATTAATACAAAAGATGAACGGTGATTTTCAGAAGTTGAAGACTGTGATTCGAGGAGGTAGATAATTATGGGACTTTTTAATTCCTTTAACATCAGCGCGTCGGCACTTACAGCCCAACGTCTTCGTATGGATGTAATATCACAGAATATTGCTAACGTAAATACTACCAGGACAGAGGACGGAACTCCGTACAGAAGAAGGACCGTAGTCTTTCAGGAGAAAGAATCGGATATATCTTTCTCCCAATATCTTTCAGAGCAAAGCCGCAGTCGATTTCTAACAGGAGGCGGAGTTAGAGTTACAGAAATAACCGAAGATCCTACACCTTTTAAAGAAGTATACGACCCGAGCCATCCGGATTCCGATGAAAACGGAATAGTCAGGATGCCAAATGTTGAGATAGTAACCGAGATGGTTAATATGATATCTGCGACTCGTGCCTATGAAGCTAATATAACTGCATTGAATGCATCAAAATCTATGGCATCCAAGGCGCTTGAAATAGGCAGATAATCGCGGGTATAAAGGAGGGTAAAGTAAATGGCGGTTCAAGGCGTTAACTTAATAAACAGCACAATTGCTTCACCGGTAAAAGGTATTAACAATCTTAATGAAAGTGTCAATTTCAAGGATATCCTGATAGACGCTCTTAACAATGTCAATACTCTCGAACAGGAATCTGCAAAGATGACAGAAGATTTTATTGCGGGCAGGACAGATGATATTCATTCGGTTCTGATAGCTTCTGAAAAAGCGACAATATCTCTCCAGTTTGTTATGGAGGTTCGCAATAAGGTTATGGAGGCATATCAGGAAATTATGAGGATGCAGATATAACTAAATTAAGATGTCCCCCGCCTCTATAGCGGCGGGTGCCATTTAATTTTTTCAGTGGGAGTACACTCCCCCTGAAAACGTTGAATTGAATTATTGATTTTTTACAATAGATAAAGCATGAAATACTATAGAAAAACCTTGATCGGAGGGTAAACTATGCCGGAAGGAATAAAAAAGCTGTTTGATAAAATCAAGAGCTTCTGGGGTAATCTTGAGAAGAACCAGAAGGTCAGGATATTTATAATGGCTGGGGTTTTATTGTTTGCAGTTGCCGTAACAATGATTCTAACCCTCAGAGTGGAATATGTACCGCTTTTTGATACAGCGGAGGAAGTTGATCTCCAGCCGGTTGTTTCATATCTTACCGAAAATGATATTAGTTTTAAAAAGGGTGAGAATCAGATATTTGTTGACAGCAAACGGAAAAAAGATATTGAGTTTGATTTGACTACTCAGGGAGTTGTCTCTCCCGAGACAACCTTTGCAGATACATGGAGTAAACTGTCTTTGACGGCAACAGAGGGCGACAAGGAAAATCTCTGGAAAAACTACGTGACAAATGACCTCGTATATAAACTAAAGAAATTCGAGAATGTTGAAAATGCTACTGTACAGTATTCAAAACCAGAAAAAACCTATTGGGTAAAATCCGAGGCGGGAGATCAACAGGGAAGCGCATATGTCATGTTAAAGACCAAGGTAGCACTAACTCCGAA
>CAYWXN010000083.1:0-7367 GCA_964462075.1 uncultured Ruminiclostridium sp.
ACTAAAGGTTCCATAGTGTGCATTTATAGCCAAGACAATGTCGCATTATTCTTAATATGAGCTTGCGAATATCAAGAAAGTTGCCGTCGCGGCAGCAAGTCAATTTTCTTATATGGTTAATCACAAAAAGGGCGGACAACTCCGCCCTTTTTGTGTATGAATTATTAAACTGTTACTTCTGTTTTTGCCTCTGCTGTCTCGGGAGCTTCGGGGGCTTCTGCTCCCTTATTATCCTTACCAAGATACTCAGGCAGCTCCATGCCTGCCATTTTGAACATCTCGTTCATCGGAGGTATGGACTTAAGCATTCCCGAAAGGAAGTTTGCAGTCGCCGGAGTGCCTTCTTTACCTCCCATGCTGTCCCAAACTGTTACCTTATCAATCTTGATACCCTTGATGGCTTCAACTTGAACTTTCATAAGTTCTTCCATCTTGTCAGCCAACATCATACGTGTTGCATTAAGAGCGTCACCGCCGGCTGCCTGTACTAATTCGCCGTAACCTAGTGCCTGTTTTGTCAATAGTTCCTGCATACCTCGTGCTTCAGCTTCCATCTTTAAGTAAATAGCATCTGCCTGGCCTTTTGCAATTCTTCTGGTTTGTTCTGCCTGAGCTTCAGCTTCAAGTTCCAGTTTCCGCTTTTGAATTTCGGCCTTAACAAGTATGTCGGCCTCCTGAGTTGCCTTTTCACGAGCGGCACGTGCTGCTTCTGCTTCCTGCTCAGCTGAATATGCTTCCTGCAGTGCTCTTGCCGTAGCAATTTTTTCGGCTGCCGTAGCCCTTCTTAATGCCTCAGCTTCAAGCTCACGAAGTGTCGCGTTGGACTGAGAAACCTGTGCTCTGGATTCATTTTCACCTTTAATTGCTTCTGAATCGGCTACCGCAACCTTTATTCTTTGGTCACGTTTAGCATTCGCCTCACCTATTGAACCGTCTCTATCCTGTTCTGCAACAGATTTCTTGGCATCGTTTATGGCCTTTGCTGCGGCTTCTTTACCCAGAGCCACTATGTAACCGGACTCATCGGTAATGTCTGTTACATTCACGTTGATTAGACGAAGACCGATTTTCTTTAGCTCAGATTCCACATTTCCTGATACCGCTTCCAAAAACTTATCACGGTCAGTATTGATTTCCTCAATATCCATTGTTGCAATTACTAAACGCAATTGTCCGAAAATTATGTCCTTAGCCAGCTCCTGAATCTGTACCAACTTTAGTCCGAGCAGTCGCTCAGCGGCATTCTGCATAACACCGTGCTCAGTTGAAATACCTACGGTAAAACTGGACGGCACATCAATACGGATATTCTGTCGGCTCAAAGCATTTCTTAGATCAACACTGATTGACATTGGTGTCAAATCCATGTATTCATAAGCTTGAAATATGGGCCAGATAAAAGCGGCGCCACCGTGGATACACTTAGCTGAGATTGCTGTCCCATCCTTGGATGTTCCTACCTTACCGTAGATTACCATGATTCTGTCAGAGGGACACCTGCGGTATCTGGATACAATAAACATGAGTACAGATAAGACCAGAATTACAATGACACTAATAAGAATAAAACTTGGATCGAATGGCATGACTTAACCTCCTAAAAAATCTTTATTTAAATAAGGGCTTTGCCCGTTATTCAGCGTTTTCAGTGAGAGTCAATACTCCCGCTGACAAAATAAAAGTTGTACTTGCTGTAAAAAGCGGAAGGGGGCACTTTATTTAGTTTTCATAATCCCTTCCGGGAAATTGTTCTGCGGTAACACCATTGGTACCACCAATAGTACTCCCTCAGGTTCAATATTAATAACTGTTATTTTTTCTCCTGTCTTGATAGTGTGTTCTGTATCTGTGACTGCATTAACCTCGGATAATCTGTCTTGAATAACAATGTTTACTTTACCTACACCACTCTTTAATGGCGGTATAGGTATGTACACTTCGCCTGTTAATCCTATTGCGTTATCCAAAACAATATTGCCGCTTTGTTGAAGACGCATTACCGCTCTTAATGACCATGCTACAAAATATAGTGCCATCCAGCCCGCTAAAAGGGCCAGCAACACAGCTCCCGGTATAGGTATTCCCCAATTGATGGCCACGACACCCATCCAACCTCCGATTGAAAGAAACCCTATAATACCCCTAAAGGTAAATAATTTCAAAGAATCTGCCTTGCTTGAGGTATCATCACCGTGTTCATCAATGCTATCACTTAGATTATCCTCGTAAATGCCATGGGGCTGTTCATCTGCTATATCCCCGGGTATTCCGTCGTCGAAGTCAGCGTCCATATCGCCGTCAACAAAATCATCGACGCTGTCTAAACCGTCAGCCCCGCCGTCCTGAACAAATCCGAAGAATGACATGATAAATTGAAAAATCATAATCATAGTCGCCGGTACGGCAATTAAGGCAAATGCCCGCTGTAACCCCGTCAATTCATTCAACCAGTTCATGATTTCCTCCTTTCTGTGACTGGATTTCTCCAATCAAATTATCAGCATATTTTTTGAAATATACCGATTCCCATGCACAGATAATAATTTTCAGTACTAATTCCAATCTATCCTTTGCCCCCGGGCAGGGTTCTTGATAGTCATTTAAATATGCATCGGTTCTTACAAAAAGCTCTTTTATATCTATTACCTCATTCTTTTCAGCCGGTATAAGTATATCGCATAAGCACTTGTAAATATCACTGTCGTCCATTATGTCGTCAGATTTATCCAAAAGATCTCCGTTTGCATGACTGAGTATTTTTGCAACTTTTTCTATTGCCAGAGTTTCTCGTAACATATTAATCAATATAATACGAGCCACCTGACTTTTTGAATACTTACGCCCTTTCGGCGGATTAACATATCTCCGTTTGATCCAGTTATGGACAGCTCCCGCTTCCAATCCTGTTATTTCGCATACTTGGGAAAGAGTTATCCCTCCGGTAACAGAAAAGATCCCTTGCAGCAAAGGCACATCGGAAACAGGAACCTTTGTCCCCGGAAATTTTTTTTGTACAATCATTTTATACGCCTCCCGATGTATTGAGTGTTTTTCAATACAGTGATTATATTATATAATCATTTGATTGTAAATTGCGTTCTAATGATGCGTTAGTCTATTAGCAATACATCATAGCATTATAATTGAAAATAGCTCCCTCAATCTTATATTTTCGCGTATTTTCTTCCTAATTCTTGAATTATTGATTTGCCCGAAAAGAAAGACCGGCTATACCAAGCTTTATTATGCTTGATCATAACCGGTCTTTTTGCATCAATTGAGGCGATCTCTCAGAAATACACAAATATTTTTGAATTTCTAAGACCCACAAAAGCAGCCCTTCGGGATTAACCGTTCTTCTGTTTTGCTCTTTTGGTGTCATGACCTGTTCCCGGAACCGGTTCACCTCTGTTATCCTTTGGCGGGTCGATGTCCGGAAATCTCTTTTCATTGTACTTATGCTTTTTTGCAGACATAATATACCTCCCTAGTTTTTATGTATTTCTTAATTTCAATTATTCAGTCTGTATGATAAACTTATATAGAGAACATTGGGAGGCAATATGAAAAATTTTCTAAAGGGAACAGGTGCTGCAATAGGCTACTTCCTTTTATATTTTGTCATAAATATCCTTGTTATATTCATAGGAAGTATTTATTTAGGTATAAAAGAAGGACTTAAAGTTGTAGATGAGCCCGGTTTATCAACATCTTTTCCTCAAATGATAGAATCCTTGATTTATGATAATGCAATGCTTTTTAGTATTATTGCTGCTGTAATATGCCTTTTTGTGTTTTGGCTGATAATCCTTACCACGAAAACATCTATAAAAGAAAGGCTTGATCTATATCCGATCTCTTTTAAAAATATTTGGCCTGCCATAATCCTTGGCATAACTACAAATATTTTTATTTCCAATTTTGTTAGTTTACTCCCTATACCGGAAGCTATATTACAAGAATATGCCGAAGCCACAAATCTTCTAGGTGATGAGATTACTATTGTGCAGTTATTATCCGTCGTGCTTGTAGCGCCCATCCTGGAAGAGATTCTATATAGAGGGCTTATTATGAAGAGCCTGCAAAGAGGTATGCCGGTAATTATCGCTCTTTTAATACAAGCTATGTCTTTTGGCCTTATGCACGGTCAGCTTGTCTGGATATGCTATGCCACATTTTTAGGAATTTTGCTGGCTATTATAAAACTAAAATACAAATCCCTGTATCCGAGTATACTCCTACATTTGTCTTTTAATGCTGCCAACTATATTCTTATACCTTTGTACATTATAATACCCGATAATATTATATTTGACATCTTGCTAATTATCATATCATTTATTATATCTGTTTTTATGGTTAGAATAATTTTTAGAAAAACGATTGAGATTCCGGTTGCTTGCAACATAGAACCCGATAATTCTTCTCAATATGCTGATGAGGAAACAATAGAAATGCCTTTTGACAATTAAATATGAAATCGGAGGAGCAGAGTCTTGCACGTTTTGTGTTGATTAGAGTATGGCTTTTATTTTAAATATTTTCTCGGAATCTTTATTTTTAACTCTATGAGCATTGGAATGTATGTTTTTTTATACATTCTTCATATTTAAATATGAAATATCTCATTATTACTATTTCAAATTTTATACTCTTATTGTATAATAGGAGTAATCGCGTAAAATTGGCATTATTTATAAGATATAAAGTAGTAATGCTTTTAATAATTAAAGACTTATCGAAGGGAGAATGATAATGAACAAAAAACTTGATGCCTGGATTAAAGAAATGGCTGATCTGTGTAAACCTGACCAGATATACTGGTGTGACGGTTCAGAAGAAGAAAACAGTCGTTTATTAAAAGAAATGGTTGATTCCGGAATGGCCACAACCTTGGCAAAACGTCCCGGTAGCTATCTATTCCGCAGCGATCCGTCGGACGTTGCCCGTGTTGAAAACAGAACCTATATTTCATCCAAATCTCAGGATGATGCAGGTCCGACAAACAATTGGGTTGACCCTATAGAGCTAAAAAAGACAATGACCGGTCTTTATGATGGATGCATGAAAGGCCGCACAATGTATGTAATCCCTTTCTCCATGGGTCCCGTTGGCTCACCGGCTTCCAAAATCGGAGTTGAACTGACTGATAGCCCCTATGTTGTAACGAACATGCGCATTATGACCCGTATGGGAAAGCAGGTATTAGATGTTCTGGGTGATGAAGGTGAATTCGTACCATGTCTCCATTCCAACGGTGCTCCTTTGCAAGAAGGACAAAAGGATGTTCCATGGCCTTGTGCTCCTATTGAACAAAAATATATCAGCCACTTCCCTGAGGAAAGAACAATCTGGTCATATGGCTCCGGATACGGCGGAAACGCTTTGCTTGGCAAAAAGTGCTTTGCTCTTCGTATTGCATCTGTTCAGGCTCGTGACGAGGGTTGGATGGCTGAACATATGCTCATATTAAAGATTACAAACCCTAAAGGTGATGTGAAATATGTTTGCGGTGCATTCCCAAGTGCATGCGGAAAAACAAACCTAGCTATGTTAGTTCCCACAATTCCGGGTTGGAAGGTTGAGACCGTTGGCGACGATATCGCATGGTTAAGATTTGGAAAAGACGGACGTCTTTACGCTATTAACCCTGAAGCAGGCTTCTTTGGCGTTGCTCCGGGTACTTCGATGGATTCGAACCCCAATGCTATGCACAGTATTGAAAAGAATACTATATTTACTAACGTTGCTTTAACCGATGACGGTGACGTATGGTGGGAAGGAATCGGTAAGCCCGCTCCTGAACATGCTATTGACTGGCACGGAAAGGATTGGACTCCTGAGTCCGGAACTCAGGCTGCTCATCCGAATTCACGTTTTACAGCTCCTGCAAAGCAATGCCCCGTTATTGCTCCCGAATGGGAAGATCCCAATGGTGTGCCGATTTCAGCAATTCTGGTTGGCGGTCGTCGTCCCAGCACTATTCCGCTGGTACATGAGAGCTTTGACTGGAAACATGGTGTATTCCTTGGTTCTATTATGGGTTCCGAGATTACAGCTGCAGCTATTTCAGATAAAATTGGTCAGGTTCGCCGTGATCCATTTGCTATGCTGCCATTTATAGGTTACCATGTCTGTGATTATTTGCAGCATTGGTTTGATATTGGTGAGAAATCCGATGATAGCAAACTCCCGAAAATATTCTATGTTAACTGGTTCCGCAAGAACGAGAAAGGCAAGTTTATATGGCCGGGCTACGGCGAAAACAGCCGTGTTCTTAAGTGGATTTGTGAGAGAGTATCCGGGGAAGGCGAAGCAGTTAAGACTCCTATCGGTTACCTTCCTTCTGTTGATGCCATTGATACTGAAGGTCTTGATATTGCAAAAGAAGCCTTAGAAAGTATCTTGGATGTTAACAAAGACGAATGGCTCAAAGAAGTCGAGTCCATTAAAGAGCATTACAAGAACTACGGCCCTAAGCTTCCTAAGGAGCTCCAAAACCAACTTGCAGCGCTTGAACAAAGACTTAAAGGTTAATATATTAAGTAAATCCGCATGGGAACGGTCAACTACCGTTCCCATTTTTCTATTAAGAGCTATTTGTCGTTCTGAGCGTCAACGAAGAATCTTTTTATTATCATATAAGATCCTTCACTACGCTCTGCTTTGTTCAGGATGACATAAAGACTGTCATTCTGAGCCGTATAAAAATATAGTTATTGTATATGAATATGGTATAATTCAAAAAGTGGAACATCATTTATAATCTTTATAATACCGCTTGCCGGGGGGAAAAGCATGCTTAGAATTCACTATTATCGCTATGATCAGGACTATACAGGCTGGGATCTGTGGGTATGGGAAAAGGGACAAGATGGTTCTCTTTTCATGTTCAATAATCAGGAGCAGCTGAACGGTGATTCCGGGAAAGTATCTAAAATTGCAGAAATTGATGTTTCAGGATTTAACAGTAATGATATAGGTCTTATTATACGCCGAGGAGGATGGCACGAAAGAGATCTCCATATAGATCGATATTATACATTTTCGGATAATGCAAAGGCTTCATACGAAGATATTTACCTGGTCCAAGATACGGCTGAAATTTTCACATCATTAGATGAGCTTCATCTTTCACCCGGTTTTGAAAAAGCTGTCTTCCAAAATTTCAGAGAGATTTTTGTAGCTCTTCAGGCACCCGCCCACTATAACCATACCGAAGAGCCCTTCCAGGTTTTTGAAAACGGTCTTAATGTTGCCGTACGGCATGTTACCCCTATCAGGGGCTCCAGGGAATACATCATATCCCTTGAGAAAGATATGTTTCCCGGTTCCACATATATGCTTTATAAACCCGGCTTTAGAAA
>CAYWXN010000084.1:0-7327 GCA_964462075.1 uncultured Ruminiclostridium sp.
CAAAGATTTTATTGAAATAGACGATAAAAAGCAGGGAATTATCAGAATTACTCTTAAGTATGTAGAAAACAAGAAAAACATTATTACCGGAATTAAGAGAATCAGCAAGCCCGGTTTGAGGGTTTTCGCCCAGAAGGACGAGATTCCGAAGGTTCTCGGCGGATTAGGAGTAGCTATTGTATCAACATCTCAGGGCGTTATGACTGATAAGGATGCGAGAAAGCTCGGAATTGGCGGAGAAGTACTTGCATTTGTATGGTAATACCCTGAATAATCCTACTGAGAAGCTCGGTTTCCTGGTAGGAAATAATTTGAAGTAGTTTTCGAATTGACTTGGTATTGTTATTTCATAAAGCTACTATTAAGAAAATTAAAGTTCCTGAAAAAAGTGTTTTTTAACAATGTAAAAAACACTCACAATATAAGGACTGGAGGTTAAATCTATGTCACGTATAGGAAAAATGCCGATTGTAATACCGGCAGGCGTGGATGTAAAGCTTGATGGCCACGATATGACCGTTAAAGGACCAAAAGGATCTTTAAGCTCAAGCTTTCATAAGAACATGATTATTGAAAAAGAAGGCAATACAATAATAGTTAAGCGCCCCAATGATCTGAAAGAAAACAGAGCTCTTCATGGTCTTACCCGTGCACTTATCAACAATATGGTGACCGGTGTATCAAACGGATTTGAAAAAAATCTGGAAATTGTCGGTGTAGGTTTCAGAGCGCAGAAACAAGGCAAAAAGCTTGTTTTAACTATTGGTTATTCTCACCCAGTTGAAATTGAAGAGCCCAATGGCATTACCATTGAAGTTCCTTCTCCTAATACAATTCAGGTAAAGGGTGCGGATAAACAGCTTGTTGGTGAAGTTGCCGCACAAATTCGCAAAAAGCGTCCGCCCGAACCATATAAGGGCAAGGGTATTAAATATTCCGACGAGATTATTATCCGTAAGGAAGGTAAAACCGGCGCTAAGGGTAAAGGTTAAGAGAAAGGAGTGAGTGTTAGATGATTAAGCGTATTGATAAGAATAGTATCAGACTCCGTAAGCATGCAAGAGTGCGCAAGAAAATAAACGGCACTGCAGAGACTCCGCGTCTTAGTGTCTTTAGGAGTTCAAAACACATATATGCCCAGATTATCGATGATGTTAGCAGCACCACTCTGGTTGCAGCATCCTCTTTGGATGAGGCTCTCAAGGGAAAGCTTGAATACTCCGGCAACAAAGATGCCGCAAAAGAAGTAGGAAAGCTTATTGCAACAAAAGCAATCGAAAAGGGTATCAAGCAGGTAGTATTCGATAGAGGTGGCTATCTTTATCACGGAAGAGTCAAGGAACTTGCAGACGGCGCCAGAGAAGCCGGTCTTGAGTTCTGATCACATCCTATAGTAGAAGGAGGGGAACAAATTGCAGAAAATTGATCCAAGTACTCTAGACCTTAAAGAAAAGGTTGTGAATATCGGTCGTGTTACTAAAGTTGTTAAGGGTGGCAGAAACTTCAGATTCAGCACACTTGTTGTGGTTGGAGATGAAAATGGTCATGTGGGAGTTGGCAGCGGAAAAGCTACGGAAATTCCCGATGCCATCCGTAAAGGAATAGAGGATGCAAAGAAGAATCTCATCTATATTCCAACGGTGGGAAGCACTATTCCTCATGAGGCAATTGGAGTTTACGGTGCGGGCAGAGTATTGCTTAAGCCTGCTAAAGAAGGTACCGGTGTTATTGCCGGCGGACCAATCAGAGCGGTCTTAGAATTAGCAGGAATTAGTGATATATATACTAAATCCTTAGGTTCAAATAATCCTACCAACATGGTACGTGCTACAATGGAAGGTCTTTCACAGTTAAAGACAGTAGAAATGATAGCGAAGCTAAGAGGCAAAACCGTTGAGGATATTATAGGTTAGGAGGTAGCTTTCATGGGCAATTTAAAAATCACACTAAAAAAGAGTACAATAGCATCAAAGGAAGATCAGAAGGCTACTGTGGTTGCTCTTGGTCTTCATAAAATAGGGCAGAGTGTCGTGCAAAAAGACAATGCCCAAATTCGTGGTATGATTAACAAAGTATCACACTTGGTTCAAGTTGAAGAAATATAAAAGGAGGTGCAACCAGTGAACTTGTTCGAATTAAAACCTGGAGCACCCAAACAGGCTCCAAAGCGTAAAGGTAGAGGTCCCGGTTCAGGTAACGGCAAGACTGCAGGCAAAGGCCATAAGGGCCAAAACGCCAGAGCAGGCGGTGGCGTAAGACCCGGATTTGAAGGCGGGCAGATGCCCCTTTTCAGAAGAATACCTAAGAGGGGTTTTAACAACTCCGTGTTTAGAAAAGAATATTCCGAGGTTAAGCTTTCAGATCTTGAGTGCTTTGAAAATGGCGCAGAGGTTACCGCAGAGATATTAAAGCAAAACGGTGTAATCAGCAAAATCAATGATGGTATTGTTGTTCTCGGAAACGGTAATCTTACAAAGAAGCTTACTGTCAAGGCTGCAAGATTTACAAAGACTGCTTCCGAAAAGATAGAAGCTTTAGGAGGAAAGGCTGAGGTGATTTAGGATGGAGAGTATCTTCGCTCCTATTAAAAGTGCTTGGCGTGTTGTTGACATAAGAAAGAAGCTAATTGCAACGTTTCTGTTATTGTTGGTATACCGTTTAGGCGTTTACGTCCCTATCCCCGGCATGGATAAAAGCGTGCTTGCCGGCATGGTCGGCCAGCAAGGCGGGCTTTTTGGTTATATGAACATTATTGGCGGCGGCGCTTTTGAAAACGCTAGTATATTTGCAATGTCCATAACACCATATATTAATGCTTCAATTATTATCCAACTTCTTACCGTTGCTATTCCCGCATTGGAAAGAATGCAGAAGGAAGGCGAGGAAGGAAAGAAGAAGCTGGCTCAGTGGGTTAGATATGGTGCCGTAATATTAGGTTTCCTGCAGGCGACCTTTATGTATATCGGTTTTGGCAATGCAATATCAAGACCCGGTGTATTATCTTTTCTTACCATTACACTTTCTCTCACTGCAGGCACAGCATTTATAATGTGGTTGGGCGAACAGATAAACGAGTATGGAATAGGAAACGGAATTTCGCTGATTATTTTTGTTAACATTATATCCAGAGGACCTGTCGCGTTTAATACTCTCTATAATATAATCAGAACCTATGCTTCGGCAGGCCGTCTTGCGGTAGGTGTGCTTATTGTTCTGGCAATTGTACTGGTATTTATTGCGGTAATCGTTTTTGTAATTTATGTTACTGAAGCAGAAAGAAGAATACCGATTCAGTATGCAAAACGTGTAGTAGGACGCAAGATGTATGGCGGACAAAGTACTCATATACCAATGAAGGTTAATTTGGCCGGTGTTATGCCGATAATCTTTGCAATGTCTATTTTGTCATTTATTCCCACTATTATTGGATTTGCTGCACCAAATACAACAAGCAAGTTTCTCATCAGTTTGAGAGATTTCAGCGGTAATCCTTTGTATATGCTCGTAATGGCATTACTCGTTATATTCTTTACATTCTTCTATACTATGATGGCATTTAATCCGATAGAAGTTGCTAATAATGTGCGTAAGAATGGCGGTTTTATCCCAGGTATCAGACCGGGTAAACCAACAAGTGATTACATTACAAAGGTGCTAAACCGTATCACTTGGTTCGGAGCATTTTTCCTTGCTGTGGTTACTATACTGCCAAGTATATTAGAGCTTATTACCGGAGTGCGGATAGGGTTCGGAGGAACTTCAACGCTGATTATGGTAGGTGTGGCTCTGGAAACGGCTAAACAAATTGAATCACAGCTTATGATGAGACATTATAAAGGTTTTCTTGAATAAAAATGATGGTACTAAGCGGATGATTTTTATACCATCCGCTTTTTGACCATTATAATATGAGATTGAGATGTTTTGAGGCAATACCAATATAGTATTTAAAAAGGATTTATTATGAGAATGATACTTTTAGGTCCTCCGGGAGCAGGCAAAGGAACACAGGCAACTGTTTTGTCTACAACTCTAAAAATACCCCATATTTCAACGGGAGATATTTTCAGAGCTAATATTAAAAGTGGTACGTCTCTCGGGTTATTGGCAAAAAGCTATATTGATTCAGGGAAACTTGTTCCGGATGATGTAACCAACAATATTGTAGCAAGCAGACTAAATGAAGAGGATTGCTCGACCGGATTTATTATGGATGGTTATCCCAGAACAATTCCTCAAGCCCTGATGTTTGATGAGATGCTTGAAAAGATCGGGAAAAAAGTTGAAGTGGTGATTAACATCACTGCAAAAGACAGTATAATAGTAAAGAGGTTATCCGGAAGAAGAATGTGCTCCTGTGGCAGGACATATCATATTGATAATAACCCGCCTAAGGTTGAAGGGATTTGTGATGTCTGTAATAGCCCTCTTTATATACGGGACGATGATAAAGAAGAGACTATAATAGAGAGGCTTAAGACTTACCACCGACAGACCAGTCCTTTGGTTGATTATTATCAGAAAAAAGGATTGATATTAAATTTTGACGGATCAAAACCGATAGAGATTACCACCCAAGAAATATTAGACAGTCTAAAGAATAAACAGTTTGACTCAGAGGCATTGAAATGATTTTCGTTAAATCCCAACGTGAATTGGATAAAATGAAGCGAGCAGGCGAAATAGTCGCGTTAGTCCACCAAAAAATGCTTGAATTGATTAAGCCGGGAATAACGACTATGGAGCTTGACAAAGAAGCTGAAAGGATAATCACCAAATCGGGTGCTATACCATCGTTCAAAGGTTTCCCCTGTGCTTATGATGGCATGGATTTTCCCGGTTCGATATGTGCTTCGGTTAATGATGTGGTAATACACGGAATTCCCGATAATAAAGTGCTCAAGGAAGGCGATATTATCAGTATCGATGTGGGAGCAATTTTTGACGGTTACCATGGAGATGCAGCAAGAACTTTTGCGGTCGGGGAGATTTCAGAGGAAGCCAGAAACTTGATTTTCCATACCGAAGAATCTTTTAATCGCGGCATGGAGAAAGCAGTCGAAGGTAACAGAATAAGAGATATTTCGGCTGCCGTGCAGGAATATGCAGAAGGAAAAGGCTATACGGTAGTCAGAGATTATGTAGGACACGGTATAGGAACAGAAATGCACGAGGAACCGCAAATCCCTAATTATGCCACTCGTGAAAAGGGTGTACGATTATCAAACGGTATGACCCTAGCTTTGGAGCCTATGATTAATATTGGGACTTGGCGCGTAAATGTTTTAGATGATAAATGGACGGTGGTCACGGCTGACGGGAAGCTTTCAGCTCACCATGAAAACACATTGGCGGTTACACCAAATGGTCCGGAAATATTGACCAGATTATATTAATTTATACGAAATAAGTCAAGAATCTTGAAATAGGATTGAATTTGTTATACAATATATAATCGGCGCAGTTGTGGCTACTTAGATATTGTATAGATGAAAAGCCGCAAAGTGTCAGGCAAAGCATTTTTCGTCTATAACCGGCTTAATAATAATTAAGATAGGGGAAGAATACTTGGATACCATAATAGGCCGTTATGTCTGGTCAAAATCAGGCAGGGACAAAGACAGATTATTTATTATTATTGATTTATATGATGATCAGCATGTCTTGGTAGCAGATGGTGAATTAAGGCCGGCCGGGAAACCAAAAAAGAAGAAACTTAAGCACCTTAATATAACCAATAAGATTGCTGAAGAGATTAACACGATAGTTACTATGAAGAAAAAGCTGCTTGATGCTGATCTTCAGAGAGCTATAAATAGTTACAACGAATAACATCCAATAATACGAGGGGGGTATAGATGTGTCTAAGGAAGATGTAATTGAACTGGAAGGATCAGTGTTGGAAGCACTTCCAAATGCGACTTTTAAAGTTCAACTTGAAAATGGTCATGTAATTTTGGCGCATATATCGGGCAAACTCAGAATGAATTACATCCGTATTCTTCCAGGCGATAAGGTAACTGTTGAAATGTCAACATATGATCTTTCCCGCGGACGTATTACTTGGAGAGGTAAATAGGTTTCAAGCAATTAGGAAACCATTAAGGACAGGAGGGTCAATCATGAAGGTTAAACCATCAGTTAAGAAAATTTGTGAAAAGTGCAAGATTATCCGCAGAAACAGACGCATTATGGTTATCTGCACAAACCCGAAACATAAGCAAAGACAAGGATAAGAAAAGAACCTCACCCGCTTGCGAAATCATAGAGTGCTTGCGGGTCCCCGAGGATTTTACAATTTAGTAATATACTCGCAGCCGGCAACTTATTGTTCTTGCCGGTTGCATACTGAGTATTGCTTACAAATTCTCCGAAAAGCGGCTGGTCTGACAAAAGAAATGTCAAGACATTTGTAGGAGAGTTTTATATAGAAAATAATCAAAAAATTATTAGGTTAGACAAATACCAATCGGAGGTGTAGTAATTTGGCTCGTATTGCAGGTGTTGACTTGCCAAGAGAAAAAAGAGTAGAAATCGGCCTTACGTATATCTTCGGGATAGGAAGAACCCGTTCCAATGAGATTTTGGATAAAACGGGAATCAGCCCGGATACACGTGTGCGTGATCTTACAGATGATGAGATCGCGAAGCTCCGAGATATAATTGAAAAGGTATATACTGTGGAGGGCGATCTCAGAAGAGAGGTTGCACTTAACATAAAACGCCTTACAGAGATAAGGTGTTACCGTGGAATTAGACATAGGATGGGATTACCTGTTCGTGGTCAAAGAACAAAGACCAATGCGAGAACTCGTAAAGGCCCCAGAAAGACTATTGCCAACAAGAAGAAATAATCGGGAGGTCGATATATAAATGGCAGCAGCTAAAGTTGTTAGAAGATCCAGAAAAAAGAAAGAAAAGAAAAATATCGAGCGTGGCGCAGCCCACATTCGTTCTTCTTTTAACAATACCATCGTGACCTTAACCGACGTCCAGGGAAATGCCCTTTCATGGGCAAGCTCAGGAGGGCTAGGCTTCAGAGGCTCTAAAAAGAGCACTCCTTTTGCTGCTCAGCAGGCTGCTGAGACAGCTGCAAAGGCTGCTATGGAGCATGGTCTTAAGACAGTGTCGGTTTATGTTAAAGGCCCAGGAGCCGGTCGTGAGGCGGCAATCCGTGCACTCCAGGCGGCTGGACTAGAGGTAAATCTTATTAAAGATGTAACCCCTATTCCTCATAACGGTTGCAGACCGCCTAAGAGAAGAAGAGTTTAATGGAGGTGTAAGGATAGATGGCAAGATATACAGATGCATCATGTAAACTCTGCCG
>CAYWXN010000085.1:0-7305 GCA_964462075.1 uncultured Ruminiclostridium sp.
AGAAAGTTAAAAGTAATGTCCTAATATGTGATCCGTCAACGTCTGCATCAGCCATAATAACAACTTTGTGATAGCGCAACTTAGAAAGGTCCAGTTCATCGCCGAAACCGGCACCCAGAGCCGTTATTACCGGGCTAAGCTTTTCGTTTCCGTATACCTTATCCTCTCTTGCTTTTTCTACATTCAGCATTTTGCCCCAAAGAGGTAGTATGGCTTGAAATCTCCTGTCTCTTCCCTGCTTTGCGCTGCCCCCTGCCGAGTCACCTTCAACAATGAATATTTCACATTTTGAAGCATCCTTTTCCGAGCAATCTGCCAGTTTCCCGGGTAAGGATGTGTTCTCTAAAACAGATTTTCTCTTTGTTAGCTCTCTTGCCTTTCTGGCGGCCTCTCTTGCCCTAAAGGAAAGCAATGTTTTTTCAAGTATAATCTTTGCGATCTTTGGATTTTCTTCAAAAATATATGATAATTTTTCGGTCACTACGCCTTCTGTAAACGATCTTATATCAGCGTTTCCGAGTTTTGTTTTTGTCTGTCCCTCAAATTGGGGATCATGAAGTTTAACACATACTATAGCGGTTAAGCCTTCTCTGACATCCTCCCCCGCAAGATTTTTGTCATTTTCTCTCAATAGATTTGTTTTTCTTGCATAATCATTCACAACTTTCGTAATTGCGGTCCTAAAACCTGTAATATGTGTACCACCTTCGGTTGTGGAAATATTATTTGCATAACTGTATACATTTTCATTGAATGAATCCGTATACTGCATTGCAACCTCTAATTCTACATCATCTTTTTTTGACTCAAAATAGATTACATCAGGGTGAATCACCTGCTTGTTTTTATTTATATATTCAACGTATGAACTTATTCCGCCTTCATAGTGCAAAACAATTTCATTTTTTTCTTCCTGTCTATCGTCTATTATAGTAATAGTAATTAACTTATTTAGAAAAGCCATTTCTCGGAATCGCTTAACGAGAAGGTCGAAGTCATAAACAGTTTCTTCGAAGATTTCCTCATCCGGTTTAAAGGTAGTTTTTGTTCCGGTTAATTCTTCACTGCATTCACCTATCATTTCAACGCCAGTAACCGGCAAACCTCTTTCATAGCGTTGTTTGTATAATTTTCCGTCTCGAGCGACTTCCACTTCCATCCATTCTGAAAGTGCATTTACAACAGATGCACCCACACCATGCAAACCTCCGGAAACTTTATAACCTTCTCCTCCGAATTTTCCTCCTGCATGAAGAACAGTATGGACAACCTGCATTGTCGGTATTTTCAATTTTGGATGTATTCCCGTCGGTATACCACGCCCGTTATCATAGACAGTTACACTGTTATCCTTATTTATAATAACATGTATCTGATCGCAAAAACCGGCCAAAGATTCGTCTATACTATTATCAACTATCTCATAAACAAGATGGTGTAAACCTCTTGATGATGTGCTTCCTATATACATCCCCGGTCTTTTTCTTACAGCTTCCAATCCTTCTAAAACCTGAATCTGCTCGTCATTATAATCAATATGATTTTTGCCTTCATTCATTTTCTAAATTCCTCCTGATATCATCAGTATCTTTTAATATTCTCTTATTTAGTGTTGCTGACGATATTGGAGATAAATAAACCGTCTGTTTTCCGTTCCGCATCGTCACAATAAATGATTTTGGAATATCCGAGCCTATAGTCTCAACCATTCCTTTTTCTTCACATCTTTTTAAAAACTCTCTTGTATTATTGGATGTTGTTGTTTTTTCTATATCCATAACAGCAATAATGTTATTTACAAAGACTACTTTTTCTTCTCCGATATGCAATATCACAAATATCACCTTTCAATTTTAGTCTACTTTCTAATTTTTTTCAACTTTCGGTATTGCCCTTCCGTTTTCTATAAAAAATTTCTTTACTTTACGCCCTTCTAAGCTGATATATGGGATTTCATCAGTAGTTGTTATTATTGTTTGTACATTAAATAAACCTCTTAACAAGTACTCCTGCCGCTTTAAATCAAGCTCGGACATAACATCATCCAATAAAAGAACTGGTTTTTCCCCTTTTACCTCTTCTATAAAAAAAAGCTCTGCCAATATAAGAGATAATGCAAGGGTTCTTTGCTGTCCTTGTGAACAATATTGCCTTGAATTCATGCCGTTTAACAATATTTCGAAATCGTCTCTGTGAGGCCCGTAAATACACTGTAAAATACTCATTTCTTTTTGCATGCCTTCACTCAAACTTTTTAAGAGTTCTCTTTCATAATATGCCTCGTCCTTTTCTTCATTAATATTGCAAAATGTCTTATAAACCAGCTCCGAAGTCTCAGTGTTATCGGTTATTTTATGTATTTCTTTTTTCATAAATAAATTTAATTTCTTTATGGCATTCATTCTTAAACAGACAATTTTTCCTCCATATGCCGAAATATGCTCGTTCCAAATGGGTATTATCTCCTCATATCTTTTTTCTTGTTTTCCTTTTTTCAGTGCAAGAGATTTGTTTTTAATAAGGGAATTATATCTTTTTAATAAATGGAGATATTGTCTGTTTGTTTGGCATAAGAGTATATCTAAAAATTTTCTTCTGCTGGCAGGAGAGCCTTTAACAACCTCAAGAGTCTCGGGAGAAAAAAATATCATATTCAGAGTTCCCAGAATATCAGATAGTTTTTCTCTTCTTATTCCGTTTATTTCTGCACTTTTACCTATATCCTTTGAATAACGTATGATTATAGAGTTTTCTCTGTTATTTACTGTCGCACGAAGTTTTATTTCAAATCCTGTTTGCCCATTTTGTATCAAATCTTGATAATTATTTGTTCTATGTGATTTTCCGGTTGATGATATATACAGAGATTCTAATATATTTGTCTTTCCCTGGGCATTTTGCCCATACAAAATATTAATATCATCTCCGAACGACAAGCTTTGCTTTGTATAGTTTCTGAATTGATATAATTCTACTTCCTGTATGGTCACCTTTTTTCACCATTTTGTACTATTCTATATTCATCATTTTTTATCTTTATCATATCTCCGTTGCGAAGTTTCTTTCCGCGCCTGTCCTCGGGCTCACCATTAACAAAAATACTATTCTCTCCTATAAATAATCGTGCTTCTCCTCCTGCACCAATTATATTTGCTAACTTCAAAAACTGATCCAGCTTAATATTTTCAGTAGTTATAAAAATATCTCTCATAAACTTTCGCCTTTCAGTTATTTCTAATTCTAACCGGCAATATAAGATAAAGATATCTGTCATGATTTGTGGCAGTAATAATACATGGTCCTATTGATGAAGTAAACGATATTTTTATATTTTCGTCGGTAATCGCTTTTAGTGCATCAATAAAGTATCTCGGATTAAACCCGATCTGAAGAGCAACACCTTCATTTTCAATTTTTATTTGCTCTTTTGAAATACCAACATCAGCTGTTGAGGAAACAACCATCTCTTCTTCATTCATACTAAATTTAACCGGATATCTTTTATCGTCACTGGTTATCAATGACGCTCTTTCAAGACTATCTATAAGATCTTTTGTATTTACCTTTATAACCGTTTCAAATTTTGTCGGGATATAGCTTTTATAATTCATAAACTCTCCGTCCAAAACATTTGAAGAAATCCTGCAGTCCTCAAAAACAAAGGATATAATATTTCCTGATAAAGACACTGTCAAATTCTCGTCACTTGTTTCAAGTATTCTTAATATTTCATTCATATTCTTTCCGGGAACTACTACTTTAAAACTTATATCCTCTTTAATTATGGAATTACTCACAGCCATTCTAAAACCGTCTAATGCAACTATTTTTATTTCACCATTATCTACTTCGATTAATGAACCTGTCATAATTTTTCGATTTTCATCTGTTCCGACTGCAAAGATTGTCTGCTTTATCATTTCTTTAAGAGAAGCCTGACTTATATTAAAGGTAATATCATTTTTATATTCCGGTGGCAGCGGATAAGAAGATGAATCCATTCCCTTTATCTCAAAGTATGAATTAAGGCATTCAATTTTTACCTTATTGTTATCATAAACCTCAATTGATACAGGCGCATCGGGAAGTTTTCGTATTATATCACCGAACATTCTTGCATTTATTACAATTGAACCCTTTTCCATTATGTCAGCTTCAAGATTATACTCAATTGCCAGATCAAAATTATTACCAATCAGTTTTAACTTTTCATCGGCTTCTATGAATATACCTTCAAGTATAGGGAGTGTCGCTTTAGCCATAATGGCTTTTTGGACAATGTTTATTGCTTCTAACAAATTTTGCTTAAGGATAATAACCTTCATAATTTTTATCTCCTTATTTTATTTATAGATTTAGCAGTAATAGTAGTAAGTCCTGTTAATTATGTTGAAAAGTATTTCAAACTTCTCGTATATAATGCTTTTCTTTGTTAATAACCTTGTTGATAAATGTAATTGTTTTTTTGTATAACTTTTTTTTATTTAATTCGACAAAATTCTTAACATTTTATCAATCCACATATCCACAAAGTTCTGAGGATATGTTTTTTATTCTACTGTTTTCCAGTAATATTTCTTTTTAATTCTGTAATAGCACGTCTTAAATCGGCACTTTGATCCATTTCGCCGGCAATTTTATCGCAGGCGTGCATAACAGTGGTATGGTCTCTACCTCCAAAGACCTGGCCTATTTTTGGGAGAGACATCCCTGTTAATTCCCTGCAAAGGAACATGGCAACTTGCCTTGGGTAGGAAACATCACGGGATCTTTTTTGCGTTATCATTTGATCCGGAGATATATCATAGTATCTGGAAACAACCTTTATTATTGTATTATGGTTAATATTAGTAACAGAGATATTAGCCAAAATTTGCTTTAAACATTCCTGAGCAAGCTCAAGTGTAATCGGGCTTCCGGTTAAAGAAGCATAAGCAATTACACGATTTAAAGCTCCTTCAAGTTCTCGGATGTTTGATTCAATATTGTCGGCAATATATACCAACACTTCATTTGGTATGTCATAATTTTCTAATTGCGATTTTTTACGAAGGATAGCTATACGGGTTTCTGTATCAGGAGCCTGTATATCTGCAATTAACCCCCATTCGAATCTGGAGCGAAGCCTTTCTTCCAAAGTAAGAATCTCCTTCGGAGGTTTATCACTGGAAATAACAATCTGCTTATTTGATTCATAGAGTGCATTAAAGGTATGGAAAAATTCCTCCTGTGTTCTCTCTTTTCCTCCGATAAACTGAATATCATCAATTAAAAGAACATCTATACTTCTGTATTTACTGCGAAATTCTTCATTTCTATCATCTTTTATTGCGTTTATTAGGTCGTTTGTAAATTTTTCCGAAGAAGTATACATTACCTTCGCATCTTTGTTCTGCTCAATTACAAAATGACCGATAGCATGCATAAGATGAGTTTTTCCAAGACCAACGCCTCCATAAATAAAAAGAGGATTGTATGCTGTGGCCGGTGCCTCCGCAACAGCAAGCGCAGCGGCATGAGCCAATTGATTCCCGTTTCCCTTTACAAATGTACTAAAGGTATATTTTGGATTTAATATAGAAAGAACAGGCGAACTTCTTTCAGTTAGATTTTCTTTTTCAGCAGCCTCTTCTAAGTTTTCTATACAAAACTCTATCTCAAGATCTCTATTAGTCACTATTTTTAATGCATTGTGTAAGAGATCTTTATATCTGGACTTAATTATTCCCAAATTAAACTCTGAAGGAACCTCAAGAAGAATAGTGTTTTTATCAAAAGAAACAGGTACAATAGTTTCTATCCAAGTTGAGAAGCTGACACTCGTCATCTCTTCCTCCAGCAATTTTGTGACTTGATACCATGTTTCATTTAAACCAGTTGACATTAAAAATTCCTCCGTTTGATTTCCTTAACCGTACATTTAAATATATCAAACTTCATTCATCGTTTCAACAGAAACTCAATTGATTACTTTTTATTGACTTTAGCATACATTTGGTTATATAATATTTGCTGGTGTCCTTATAAATAAGAAAATTACTTAATATGATTTATATACTGAACGGAGGTGCTTAATTTATGATTCGTACCTATCAGCCTAAGAAGAGGCAGCGTAAAAAGGAGCATGGCTTCAGAAAAAGAATGAAGACTGCAAACGGAAGAAAAGTATTAAGAAGAAGAAGAGCAAAAGGCAGAAAGATATTAACTGCATAAAGACCATTTTATTGGTCTTTTCTTCTATATTAGATTATTTTATATTGATATGAGAAACAATTGAATTATGACTGAATTAAGATATTTCCCGCCTCTAATTGCTGCTGCGGGTGCTACTTAATTTTTTCGGTGGGAGTAAAATATCCCACTAAAACTTTGAATGACGGGTGCGGTCCTTATTGAATAACCCGGAAAATAGAACCAATGCTATGAAGGAAAATATCCTGATTGCAGAATTGAAGAAAACAAGAATGAAGAAACCTTATGTATTAACGAAAAACAGAGAATTTCAAAAGGTATATAGACGTGGAAAATATGCGGCAACCGCCTTTTTAGTTATTTATGGTCTTAAAAACAATACCGATACAACAAAGTTTGGTATTACAACTAGCAGGAAGGTCGGAAATTCTGTAAAAAGAAATAGAATGCGTAGGCTAATAAAAGAAAACTTAAGAGAATTATATGAAATGATAGCAAAAGGATTTGATATAGTTATAGTGGCAAGAAAAGCCGAAACATGCGCAAACAAGGAAATTATAGGGAAAGAATTAAGATATCTTCTTCACAGGTTAGGTCTTTTAGATAGGGAAAGTGAATGTTAAAAATAATAGTATTAGCTGTTATAAAATTTTATAGACGCTTTTTGTCTCCTCTTAAAAGAAAACCTACATGTAGATTTTATCCGACATGCTCACAATACGCCTTGGAGTCCGTGACAAAATACGGTGCAATAAAAGGTACTTATTTAGCGATACTTAGGATATTAAAGTGTCATCCCTTTCACCCGGGAGGATATGACCCTGTAAAATAGTTACTTGGAGGAAAAGTTTATGGGAATTTTAAGTGCAATTGGCAAGATATTCGGAATGCTTATGTATTTTATTTATAATACAATTGGCCTTCATAATTATGCACTTTCACTTGTTTTCTTTACATTAGTTTACAAATTGATTTTATTGCCTTTGTCTATTAAACAAATGAAGTCAACCCAGCTGATGCAGGAGCTTCAGCCGGAACTGCAAAGAATACAGGAACGTTACAAGAATGATAAAGAAAAACTTCAGGAAGAACAGATGAAGTTTTATCAGGAAA
>CAYWXN010000086.1:0-2688 GCA_964462075.1 uncultured Ruminiclostridium sp.
GCTTGCCAATTCTTCATTGAGGTCCTTTAAGTCGGAGGCGATATTTTCTATCGAAGAAAATGATGACGATATTTCCTCCATTATAGCAGATTGTTGCTGTGTTGCACTTGCTATGGACTCAATTTCATCCAGGGAGCTATCAACAAGGCTGCTTATTTTTGAAATAACCTCTATGAGCTTCTTGCTATGGGATGAGGAATTAATGGAAGCTGATTCTATATCGTTTACTTTCGACTTCATAATATCCTGAAGCTCTTTCACTTCATCAAATTTCTCTGCAGTCTGCATTACTCTCTGAATGGATGTTTTGATTGTACTTGTTTCCGAATCTATCGTCTCATATACTGAGTTGGTCTTGTTTTGTAAATCCGTAACCAATTTACTTATATCTGTCGTAGCCTTTCCTGATTGCTCCGCAAGCTTTCTTATTTCATCTGCAACCACAGCGAAGCCTTTCCCTGCTTCTCCGGCCCTTGCCGATTCAATGGAGGCATTCAAGGCCAGAAGGTTTGTCTGGGTTGATATTGTATCTATTATTTCAAGGATGCTGTTGATTGCACGGGTCGTCTCAAGAAGTGAATTAATGACCTCTCTTGTATCAACCGTTGATTTTTCAATTATACCCATATCCTGTATAGTAATATCCATATAATCCTTACTCTGCTGTGTGGCCTGATAGCTTGAATTGAATACATCAGCCATTTCAGATGATTTGATTGATACCGTGTCCAAATCTTTAGAAATACTCATTATAAAATCTGATGAAGCTTCTACATACTGCAGGTTATCTTTACAGTTATTTACCGCTGAAAGCGCATTACCGGCTATTTCTGTATTAGACTTTGTTGTTTCGTCCATTGCAGTCGCAAACTGATTGATTGAGTCAAAAAGTACCTCTGAAGATACCTTTGACTTTTCAGTTACCGAAGCAAGGGCGTCAAGAATCTGCTTTTGCTGCTCGGAATCGGCAAGAGAATTAAACATTCTATTCAAACGCTTCATAAGCAAGTTGAACAATAAGAACATAGCAACGAACTCAATTACAAAGCCAATCAGTATGGGTATATATTCGGCCGCTCTTTCAGTGTTTTGAAATCTGAAATACTGAGAAACAGCCAGACTTATCAAGCCAATTATAAATGCGGCAAAGGTAAGTTTTTTGTCATAATAAAGACAGCTTAATATACAGGCAAAAAGATATGTAAGATAAATACCGATATTGATATTAGTAGCGAGCATTCCAACAACCATTGTGCTTATAAAAATGTTGAGGTATTTCAGGAAGGTTTGATTTATGCCTTTTCTGGCAAATATAAAGTTCGAAATAACAAGTATAAAGCTGACTATTGTAAAAATTAATAACTGCGCCATATCGATTTTAAATAACCCGATACGGGTCATTACAATCAAAGCGGGAAATACCACCAAACAAACGACCAATAAGAGTGTGGAAGCAAGCTTGTTTACTTCCTCGGTATTTGACAGAACGAATGTTTTTTTATCCATAAAACTCTCCCCTGCAGTATAATTAATTTTTATTTCATATTTATAAACTGCTATTTTAAACAAAAAGCCCTTAATATGAAGGACTTTTGCCTAGAATATAGTGGGAATACAGAATTCGAACCAGTAACTTCTAACGTGTGAAATAGCACTCTCCCGCTGAGCTAATTCCAACATTTAAATAAATTATAATACTGTATTTGAGCCATCGTCAACTATTTTATACCACAAATTTGTTATTAATTTGAAAAAATATCTTTATTAATTTGTATTACCACAAAACAGATAATTCATATTTGGTAGTTTTGAAGCCAACATTGGGTTAAATTTTGATTCATGCATTTGATATCTTTATTAATGTTCTTGAAATACCTAGAGTAAATGATAAACTTATAATTATCTATGATAAAGTAGAAGAAAATTATAAAAAAAAGATAGGAAATGTAATATGAAATCATCATATGAACAGAGTCTTGAACAGACACTTTTTACAATGTTAAGCGATGAAGCTCTTGAAACAGCACGCTTAATAACTAAAGATGCAGAAATAAACCAATGGCAGGAGCTGGCTAATGCCGTTTCTATTAGGCGCCTTGGTTATAATGATCACGGTCCTGTGCATATGCGTAAGGTTGCAATTAACGCAATGAGTATGTTTAATATCCTTAAACAAGAAGGTATACAGCCAAGTATAGTTAAAGAGGATACCGGTTCCTATGAAGATAGCCGCATAGCAGTTCTTCTTGCATCTTTCCTTCATGATATTGGTATGTCTATCGGAAGGCAAAATCATGAAATTAGCTCTTTTGTTCTGGCTGAACGAATTATTGACCGTGTTCTTAATACTATTCTTCCGAACCAACTTTTACGCCAAATAACCATAAAGAGCGTTACACTCGAAGGTATTATGGGGCATATGACACATCACGCTATTTCATCATTGGAAGCCGGAATTATACTTGTTGCAGACGGATGCGACATGGAAAAGGGTCGTTCACGAATCCCTATGCTTATCAATAATGAATCCCGCGTTGGTGACATACACAAATATTCCTCTTCTTCAATTGAAAAGGTTACAATTGAGAAAGGTTCAGAAAAACCAATAAAGATATCAATAGAGATGTCCGCATCAGTTGGCTTTTTTCAGGTAGAAGAAGTTCTAATCGGAAAGATAATGGCAAGTAC
>CAYWXN010000086.1:2788-7302 GCA_964462075.1 uncultured Ruminiclostridium sp.
GGGCCCCTCCGGTAATTACAGCTACTTTATTCTTGAACATTTTATTTACCTTCCTAAAAATAACACTTTTATTTTAATTGTAACTGAAACCAAAAAACACTGCCTTTACCTACTTCTGATTCAACCCCATATTCACCGTCATGCATATCAATAATTTTTTTTACTATAGAGAGTCCAAGTCCTGTACCCATTTTAGGTCTTTTATGCTTTTTATCAACCTTATAGTAGCGATCCCATATAAAAGGCAAGTCATTTTGACTGATTCCCTCTCCATGGTCAAATACTTCTATCCTCACCATTTTGCCTTCGATGCTTTGCCGAACAGTCACTGTCTTATCATCCCCGCTGTATGTGATTGCGTTAAGCAGAAGATTATAAAAGGCCTGAGTAATCTTTATCTCGTCAGCGAATAAATAAACATCTTCGTTATAGTCGAAATTTAGATAATAACCCTCATTCTTAACGAGTTCACTAATTCGATTGACAGTCTTTTTAAGACTTTCAGTCAGGTTATAATTCACCTTATTTAGTATTGTTGAGCCGGTCTCAAGACTTGAAATATCAAGCATATCGTTTACAAGAGAAGTCAGACGTTTTGCTTCATCCATAATAATTTGACTCTGCTCTGATGTTACTTCGTGAGGAAAATCATGCATCATCTCGGCATAACTATATATTAATGCAAGTGGGGTACGTAAATCGTGTGAAACATTTGCCATAAGTTCACGGCGCATTCGCTCCACCTTGGAAAGCTCAATTGCGGCCGTATTTAGAGTATCGGATAACTCTTTTATTTCAAGAAACCCTCTAGCATTAAACTCGGCTTCATAGTTACCCATTGCTAACACCTTTGCGCTTCGATTTATCTTTTCAATAGGATTTGATATATGTTTCGATATAATTATTGCAAGTAATGTTGCAAGAATTATCATTATTCCCGTTATAATAAAAAGTTGCATTTGTAGGGTAGATACTGTGGCATCAACCGGAGTTACCATGGCATAGAAAGTAAGTGAAATTATGCTGCCATCCTTTAATACAAACTCTTGTGCTTTTGTGATAGTTTCAGGCTGTCTACGTACAGGTCTATAAGGAGCGGGCCTTATAGGCGGAGCAAAATCTTGAGTTGGCCTTACCATTATTTCTTTTGTCGATTCAAGTTCAGATAAAACATTTTCAAGCATTGGACTATTAATATTTTTTTCTACCAAGGTAATGGCTTTTTTTATCTCTACTTTGCGTATGAATTTATACATATCGTTTAAGAACACCGTCTGAAATAACCATAAGATTATCAGAAGCAAAGCACAAAACCCTACGAGAAAGCCAAATATTTTCCATTGTAATTTTAGTTTATCCATCGAACCGATACCCCAATCCACGTAAGGTTTTAATTAAATACGCATAGGGACCGAGCGATTTTCGCAGAAGTTTCATATGCGTATCCAATGTCCTGTCATCGCCAAAATAGTCATAGCCCCATACTTCCGACATAATCTTTTCTCTTGGTACAGCAATATTTTTATTTCGTATCAAAAAAAACAACAGATCATATTCTTTAGGAGACATATCTATTTGCACTTTATCGATGAATACCTTATATGCTGTCATATCTGCCTTGAGTCCATCCTTTTCAAAGATGATAAGCCCGTTTCCGTCTGTCTTTGCGGGACGGCTTTTTTCTACCCTGCGTAGAATAGCACCTACCCTCAGCATAATTTCCTTTGAAGAAAATGGCTTGACAACATAATCATCTACCCCAATCTCAAAACCTAAAACCTTATCATATTCCTCACCTCGAGCAGATAGCATAATTACCGGCGTGTCAGAAGTTTTGCGTATTTCTTTTACAGCGGAAATACCATCAAGTTCAGGCATCATAATATCCATAATGATAATGTCAAAGGTATTATTTCGGCAAAGTTCCACCGCTTCCATGCCATCTCCCGCTTCAGTAACCTCATGGCCCTCAAATATGGCATATCGCTTTATTACAGCACGAAGACCTGCTTCATCATCACATATTAAAATTTTAGCCATTCTATTACCAATCCTTTTGCCGAAATCTTAAATGGAAAACTCTTTCTCTACATTTCTATTTTATCATAAAACCGGTAACTATTTGCTTAATAGCTTTTTCTGAATCTTGAAACATAAAATAGAGCAGCTATTAACATTAATGACAACACACCGAGTATAACAATATTATTTGCCCCTGTTCCTTGTGCTGTCGGAACACGCATATTAAAACTATTCGGAGCATTATTATTTTGCTCTGTTTGCCTCATACCGCCAAATTGCCCGCCGGCCGTTACCGACATTGCAGAAATCTGATCGATCTGCTCTGAAGTTAAGCCAAGAGAAGCCAGAGCCTCCTTAACATCATCTATTATCTCTCCGTTTGCCTGTCGGATTATGTCCATTGCCTTAAACATAGTTTCTGGGTCCATGCCTATATTCATGCCTCCGGGGAATGAGTATTTATCCCAGCCACCCATTCCGCCCGGAAAATCGTAATTATTGCCCCCTTTTCCACCCATCATACTTCCCAGGTCTGATAACTTTAAATCCCCTGCTGATATAAGTTTATCAGCATTTGTATTTTGATCTGCAGTTGTAGAGGGAACAGTGCCATCAAGCTGTCCCTGAACACTTTGAGAACGAAGATTACCAAGAGATATAAAAGCCGATAAGGCAGTCTTGTACTCGTCATGCGTGCAAAATGCGGTTGAATCGTTTTTTACGCAATCAGAAATCAAGGCATCAAGGGCATTGATTTTTTCCTCAAACTTGCCGTTTGTAAAATAGTTATCAATCAACTGTTGTAAATAGTTATGATACCTATTAAGATATTCTGAATTTGCAAACAGTTTTTCTATCAGTGGACGACTAGACATTTCAACGCCGCTTACCGGAGTATCGATGGGAAAATTAATTACAGAGGATGCATTACCGTTTTGAAAGCCACCCCATGCAAGGTTGTAGTCCCACGGCAGAATGGTAATCCTGCCATCGTGCTCATAAATATAGTAATTCTGTGCCATGCTTGAGCTGTAGCTATCAAGATTTACAACAAAAGTGTGTGCCGCAAGATATCGTAAAATCTGATCTATATTAAAATATTTCTCCAGATCTTTACCCTCTGAAAGTGCTTTAAGAGCCTTCACAACACACTGGAAGTCACTCTTTGTTCCTTTTCCCACTACATTGTTAAAGATAGCACTGTAACTCTCGGTATTATCATCTATATATTCAAGACTCCCGCCCGAACTGCCGCGTCTGCCTCTATCTCCAAAATTGCCATTTCTGTTGCTGGCTGCACCATTATTTTGTGTTGGAAACGTTGGGTTATCAGTCTGCCTGTTAAAGTCAGGGAAGGCTCCCCCGCCTGGTGGTAAAAAGGGTTGATCAGCTATATTGCCTTGATTATTTTGTTGTGAATCGAAATTTGCTTGTGGAAAATCGCCCGGTATTTGAGGTCGACCGTTTTGTCCACCCGGCATGTTTGGAGCGTTATTACCCGGCTGATTAGGTTGATTTCCGCCCATTTCCATGCTTTTAACATTATAAAGCATTCCTGCTGTATCTCCCGAAACACGCTGTTCATAGCTTTCGTTATAAAGCTCTACCGCAAGGTAAAGACCCCAGTTTTCCCCGTTTACTTTGATATCTGCATATCCGAAATAAGGAGCATCAACTCCGATTTCATGCATCAACTCATAGGAAACATACTCCTTCATATAAGTATTATCCCCAAGCATATTATTGACCACAAAGCTATAGAGGCCAAAGCATGTCTGCCCTTTGATATACTCGTCAAATTGCAGACGTAAACTATATCTATCGCTATCGGAGCCTGCCACTTGAGTTAAGCTTGAATTGCCTTTTGGGCGAACACCTACCTTTTCAAATTTCTTACCGTTTACAACCACATCGGCCATAATATATTGCTCGTTTATGGCGTTATTGAGCATTTCTTGCCAATCATCTTCATTTGCAATAATTTCAATGGAAATAATATCAGTGCCGAAAATTTTAGTTGCATATTCTTCCTCAAGTTTTATAACAGCCTTTGATTCTTGCATATTGACAATTATCACTAAAGAAATGCTTATTATCAAGGAAAAAGCCACGGCTATCGCAACGAATATATTTATTCTTTTACTTTCTATCATGCTTTCACCTCAAATTCTTGTAAGTTTAAGCGGTGTATTCACCGTTATAGCTTACAAGACAGGCATTGTTCACGCCATTTATAGTAAGTAATTCATTTAGAAGTTTTGCAGACATATCTAATAGCCGTACTTCGACTGTAAGCTCAATACCATCTTTGGAAACTGTTTTGGCCTTAATTAAGCTCTTTTTAGTCTTTGACTTCAGCATTGCCATGCAATCACTTTCAGCCTGATCATTTTCAAGATTAAGTACTACGATATATGGTGTATCGTTGCTTTTTTTGTTTACAAATACTAGGAGGACAATACCAATGAAAATAGATCCGATAATACCAAGCG
>CAYWXN010000087.1:0-7208 GCA_964462075.1 uncultured Ruminiclostridium sp.
TTACATAAGATTCTTCGCTTCATTCAGGATGACAATGTAGTACGCATTATTCTTATGATCTGAATTAGTAGATCATAAAAAATGAGATGATTTATGTAATCATCTCATTTTGATTGGTGACCCCAGGGGGAATTGAACCCCCGTTACAGCCTTGAAAGGGCCGTGTCTTAACCGCTTGACCATGGGGCCTTATGGTAGCGGCGGTAGGAGTTGAACCAACGACACCGCGGGTATGAACCGCGTGCTCTAGCCATCTGAGCTACGCCGCCATAGAATTTGTCACGAGCCGTTTCGTGACGCTATTACATAATAGCAAAGACCTAATTTAGAGTCAAGTGTTTTTTCAAAAAAACTGCTTTAAACAGGACTATAACCTTGATAAGTTTTTTCCAGTTGTGATATCCTATACACATTGATAGTAACGGTTTTACAGAATTTGGAGATTGTGTATGAAAGAAAGAATATATACCATACCAATTAATGAGGCCTTTGAACAGGGTACCGAATGCCCCCTTTGCGTTTGTGAGAGAAAACTGGAGAATGATGCTCTGGAATATGCCGTAGGCCCGGCCATGATGGAGCCGGATTGCAGAATTGAAACAAACCGCACAGGATTTTGCTCCAATCATTTTGTAAAGTTGTACAACCTTCAGAATGAAAGGTTGCCGCTGGCATTGGTTATTGACACCCATATGGCTGAACAGATTAAAAACCTTGAAGAGATATATTCGAAGAATGAAAACGGAATTAAAGCCTTACTGGGCAAAGGGCAACTGGAAGCTTTTACAGAAAATCTTAAGGGCAAAAAGAGTGCTGCGGGAAAGACTATAGATGCATTACTGAATAAGCTTACCCAATTAAAAGGAACCTGCGCCGTATGCCGGAAGATTGATGACAACATGGACAGACTGGTGGATAACATTCTTTATTTATATAGGAAAGAACCCCAGTTCAAAAAGAAATTTAATGAATCCAAAGGTTTTTGTTTACGGCATGTAGAAAGGTTGCTTGCTAAAGCAAAAGAGGTTTTTTCTCCTGTAATGCAGGCAGAATTTATAACAGAATTGTTACCTTTGGAGTTCACAGAACTTAAACGAATTAATAAGGAAGTAAACCACTTTACAAAGATGTTTGATTACCGTAATTCCGAAGCTGACTGGAAAAACTCCAAGGATGCTATACCAAGGAGTATCGAGAAACTGACCGGAACATGGGAACTCAAACGCTGATAAAAACGGAGGAATTATGAAAAAGGAAAGATACGACTATAATGATTTACTGAATATCATGACACGACTTCGGGCTCCAAATGGTTGCCCGTGGGACAGGGAGCAGGATCACAAGAGCCTTAAACGCTATCTTATAGAAGAGGCCTATGAAGTTTTAGAGGCCATAGATGAGGAGAGCCCCTCTAAACTTTGTGATGAATTGGGAGATTTATTGCTGCAGGTTGTATTCCATGCTCAGATAGCCAAGGAAAATCAACAATTTGATTTCGGTGATGTTGTTCACGGAGTTAGTGCAAAAATGATAAATCGGCATCGACATGTTTTCGGGGGTGAAGAAGCCGAAACCCCTGATGATGTAATGACTATTTGGGAGAAGGTCAAGAAGGAAGAAAAGGGTCAAATGACTCAAACCCAGGTTTTAAATGGGGTACCGAGCAATCTTCCCGCACTGATGAGGAGCTTCAAAGTACAGCAAAAGGCCGCTCAGGTCGGTTTTGACTGGGATGACATAAAGGATGCCATGCAAAAAGTAAAAGAAGAGTTTGATGAATTAGAGCAGGCTTACAGGAACAAAAATGAAGCAAACATTGAAGAAGAGTTGGGAGATTTACTCTTTGCGGTGGTGAATGTCTCAAGATTTCTTAAAGTTCAGCCTGAGCTAGCACTGACAGCCACTACAAACAAGTTTATTCGCAGGTTTGAATATGTTGAGCGATGCGCCGCTAAAGAGGGGAGACAGCTTACCGATATGTCGCTTAGTGAGATGGATGCTTTTTGGGATGAATCAAAAAAGCTTGAAAGAGAAGAAAAAGAGGAGGGTTAATATGCGTATAGATAAATTTCTTAAGGTCAGCCGTATTATTAAAAGGAGAACTCTGGCTAATGAAGCCTGCTCCAAGGAGAAAGTAACTATAAACGGCCGCACTGCCAAGCCTGGGACTGAGGTTAATGTGGGAGATATTGTTGAAATTCGATTTGGTGATAAACTTACCAAGCTAAAAGTCCTTAAAGTAACAGAGTATGTTAAAAAAGAAGAAAGCATTGAAATGTATGAACTAATTTAGGCTAAAGGATTGATTTTTCAGGAAGTAAATGTCATAATAAATTCATTCTATGTGCGATAATCTATTTATTATGCGCATACTTACGAAAGGAGCTTGTTTGATGACGGTTATCTATGAGGTGGATTTCGTCTAAAAACAGAATATCGGGCAGAGCAATATTTTTTAGGGTGTGAGTACACTTTTATTGCCGTGCCGCTATGAGTAACCTTTCGTTAATACTGTAAACTACCACGGGCATACGAACAGGTATGCCTGTGTTTTTTAATACTTGTAATACCTTGGATAATCCGCAGTTTCCAGCTTAAGAATGGCTGCTTGCTGCGGTATTTTAATGCCCTTTTCCATAGTGCAAATTTAATGACGAAAGATTTTAGTATTTGATTAAGCAATCGTAAATAAGCGGCGTAGTTGCTGCGATTTAAAGCGGGCATACAACTCATTGCATGAGTTGTTTTGGATTGCGTAGCCATACGACTCAATTGAGTCGTTTTGCGACATAGAAACAGGATGTTGGCACGGAGCGCTAAATCGCAGCAAGCTACAGCCGCTAAACTTGAATAGATTCAGCCTGGACTTCTATTTTTGACATTTAAATAAAATTAATCGTATTGGAGGAAGAAAGAATTGAACCTGATAGATTACGGATTTGATCCGAATTTTTATACTTCTCCCGGTATGCCGCAGGATGACATACCCGGCATCCCGGCAAGAATCACCGCCGTCCATAAGGAACGGTATGAGCTTTTCTGTGAATACGGTCATGACTTCGGTAGATTAAAGGCGGGAGTTTACCATGTTGACGGAGGCGAGAGCTTTCCGACAACAGGAGATTTTGTACTGATAGACTTCAATCACAGCGGCGACAGCCGGATTATTAAAACACTGCCCCGAAGGTCGTTCTTCTCAAGACGCGACCCGACGCCGGGGCGAGGCGAGCAGGCAGTTGCAGCAAACTTTGACTATGTGTTTATTATGCAGTCTCTTAATTACGATTTTAACCCGAAACGCATGGAACGCTACATCACACTTGCATGGCAGTCGGGAGCAATGCCAGTGCTTATCCTGACAAAGGCCGACTTAGTGGAGGATTATGCTGAGCAAATGCATGAGGCTGAGAGAGTTGCGTCAGGTATCGAAATATATGCCGTCAGTGCTGTAAACGGTATGGGGCTTGACGCACTGGCCGATTATTTGAAACCGCGTAAAACTATTGTTTTTCTAGGCTCATCCGGAGTTGGAAAGTCGAGCCTAGTAAATGCACTGGCGGGTAAGGATATTATGTCGGTGAACGAAATACGCGAGGATGATAGTAAGGGTCGTCATACCACAACCTACAGACAGCTTATCATGCTTGACAGCGGTGCGATGATTATAGATACCCCCGGCATGCGCGAGCTTGGAATGTGGGATGTGAGTGTGGGGCTTGGTGAGGCGTTTGGTGATGTGGAGCAATATATCGGAAAGTGTAAATTTAATGACTGCAAACACCAGACAGAGCCGGGATGTGCTGTTAAAGCTGCCATAGAAAGCGGTGAGCTATCTATGGAGAGATGGAACAGCTATCTAAACCTAAAGCACGAGGCTAAATATTCCGACGATAAAGGTGCCTATTTGAGGCAAAAGGAGCAATGGCAAAAGGATATCGCCAAATGGAGTAAGAACATGAAGAAAAATAGAGAGATTAGGAAATGAACCGATATACGAGCAGGTAAGAAAATCAATTTCAAGCTGTAACACCATTTTTCGGTCAATAGGTAATATGAGTAAGGGCTTGTGCATAAAATTCAAGGGCGGAACTTTCTGCCCTTGTAATCTACTGCAGATATATTTATTACCTAAAAGGAGGTGCTGTTATGCCTGAGGAACGAAAGAATTTTGAGCAGCGGGCACAGAATATTATTCTAAAGGATAGAAGACGCCTTATGATATCGGGAGTAAGGCATGTTGAAAGCTTTAACGAAGATTGCATTGTGCTTGATACCGAATTAGGAATTTTAGTGGTCCGGGGCATGGGAATGCACATCAACAAACTCAATGTGGAAACCTCTGAGTTAGATGTGGAAGGCGATATTGCCGCATGTGAGTATGTGGATAACGTTGGAAATCAAAGAAAAGGAGGCTTCTTCTCGGGGCTTTTCAGATAGAGGGGCGGCTGTAAATGCAAAACAGTGTAGCGTATGAGTTGACGGTATTTGGAGGAGCCGGAGCGGCAGGAGTTATTATAGCCTTTCTGTACGATATGTTTAGGCTGAAACGACGTATGGTAAAAACAAAAACCGCTATGGTTCACTTCGAGGATATAATATTCTGGGTTATTGCAGCAATAATATTTTTTTTATCGTCCTATATTGTCAGTAACGGTGAAACTAGGGCATATTATTATATGGGATCCTTTATAGGAGGGGTTCTGTACTTTAGCATTTTAAGCAAACCACTTTTATGGCTATTAACATGGTTAATTAGAATAATATTATGGCCATTTGAGAAGCTGATAAATATATTAAAGCCCATAATAGAAATTTTTATTGGCCGGATAAAAAAATTATTAAATATAATAAGAAATCGAGCGGCATTAGAAAGCTACAGGACGAGGATTGATTTAAGGAGGCTTAGCAATACATTCACAAAAAAGTAGGACAAAAGACCTAAAGACCTTGTTACAATAAATTGTACCGTGGTATAATATAAATACAAACCGTGTTTACTTAAGAAAAGGATTGATGTAAAGTGTCAATACGAAAGACAAAAAAAGGCTGGTGGTTAACGCCGCTTCTGGCAGCGGTACTGATTTATGCGGCATTTACTTTTACTGCCCAGTCTAACGATTTGTATATATTGAATCTGGAAATCAAACAGCTTGAACAAAAGATAGCCAAGGAAGAAGAAGAAAAGCAGCGGCTGATGGAAGAAAGAGATGAGATTTCCAGCGATGAAAGTATTGAAAAAATAGCCAGAGAAAAACTTGGCATGGTTAAAGACGGAGAGAGAGTTTTTGTAGATACAAATAAGTAAATTAAATGGCGGCCGGAAGGCCGCCATTGTTTATTGCTATTTATGTCCTTTATATTTTCAGTTCCCTGATGATACTTTTTAAAGTTTCAGCCGAATGATTCAGAAGTTTTTGCTCATTTTCAGAAAGAGGAACTTCTAAAACCCGATTAATGCCGTTACGGTCAACTACTGTAGGAACACTGATAGCTACATCGGATATGCCGTATTGACCCTGCAGGATGCTTGATACGGTTAAAATAGAGTGTTCATCCCGCATTATTGCCTCAACGATTCGTGCGACGGCCAAAGCAACAGCAAAATAAGTTGCTCCTTTTGCATTGATGATTTCATAAGCCGAGTTTTTTACTTCATTAAAAATTTTGTCCAGCTCATTACAGTTCTCACATTCATTGCATGTTGCACAATATGTGTCCATGGTCATACCTGCTATGGAGGTAAGACTCCAAGCCGGAAGCTCTGTATCTCCATGCTCACCTAAAATATAGCCATGTACATTGCGGGTATCAACACCTGTATGTTGCCCGATCAGGTATTTGAAGCGGGCAGTATCCAATACGGTGCCAGACCCTAAAACCCGGTTAATAGGGAATCCTGACAGCTTCCAGGTCACATAGGTAAGAATATCGACAGGGTTTGTAACAACCAGCAGCAAGGTGTTTTCAGAACTGTTATATTTAATTATCTCGGAAATAATAGATTTAAATACGGCAGTGTTTTTGTGGACCAGATCCAAGCGGGTTTCACCCTCTTTTTGGTTCGCTCCTGCAGTAATAATAATCAAATCAGAGTCTTTACTGTCTTCATAGTTGCCTTGATATATTTTAACCGGTTTGGCAAAAGGCAGGCCGTGATTTAAATCCATTGCTTCACCCTTGGCTTTGGTTGTGTTAATATCTATCAGTACCAGCTCAGAAAAAAGTCCATTCAGCATGAGAGTATATGCTGTGGTTGAACCTACAAACCCGGCACCTATAACCGTAACTTTTTGAATTTCCTTTTTGTTCATGATCTCACTTCCTTTGTATGTGTAGCCCTCGGTCTAAAAAGGCTGGAGGGACATCTTCATTATTACTATTATTTACCACTATACAGAAGAGTATAACAAAAAAGGGCAATTTGATTTGCCCTCCGGTAATATAATAATCCTTGATCCCAAAGTTCTCTAACTTTTATTTGCGATTTTTGCCCAAGTGTCCTTCAGCCCGACAGTCTTATTGAATACAAGTGCACCGGTCTTAGAGTCTTTGTTATCTACACAAAAATAACCCATTCTTAAAAACTGGAACCTGTCTCCGGGTTTTGCATCCCTCAAAGCCGGTTCGACTTTGCTGTTATTCAGTACAATAAGCGAATCCGGATTCATGTTATCCTTATAATCTCCGCCTTCAGGCACCTCATCCGGATTTTCAACATTAAATAGCATGTCATAAAGGCGGATCTCAGCATCAATTGCATGTTTGGCAGAAACCCACTGTATAGTACCCTTAACTTTACGTCCATCAGGAGACTCTCCGCCTCTGGAATCAGGGTCATAGGTAGCTCTGACCAGTGTGACATTGCCGTTTTCATCAGTTTCATAGCCAGTACACTTTATAAAATAAGCATTCTTTAAGCGTACTTCTCCATCAGGTTTAAGCCTGAAATATTTTGACGGAGGGTCGATCATGAAGTCATCCCGCTCAATAAAAATTTCTCTTGAAAACGGTACTTTTCTGGTCCCTCTTTCAGGCATTTCGGGGTTGTTTTCAACATCGAATTCTTCTGTTTTATCTTCGGGATAATTCTCTACAATGACCTTTATAGGATTCAATATCCCCATTACCCGGTCTGCTGTTTTATTAAGGTCTTCCCTTACACAATGTTCCAATAGTCCCCAATCAGCAACGCTGTTGGTTCTGGATAC
>CAYWXN010000088.1:0-7197 GCA_964462075.1 uncultured Ruminiclostridium sp.
TCTTGCCGGACATGACGGAGCGAAGGCGGAGGAATGTCACTTACCGGGATAATTGGTCAGTTAAGTAATAGTGCTTAGAGGCGTTCGAAATGAGAAATCTTGCATCCGCCCCCCCTGTTAGACGTAAAAAATCATTCTTCGGTATACTCGTTATATCTGTTATCAGCTTGTACGCATACTATGTAACAGGAATAAAATTAGGAGTATACTATGAAATTAACACCTTTTGTGGATGCGCTTCCGATACCGCGGGTACTCAAGCCTTTGAAAATTTGTAAAGATAGTACCTACTATGAAGTTAGAATGCAAGATTTTTTTCACCAGTTCCACAGTGAACTAAACCCTACTAAGGTCTATGGGTATGAAGGACAAATACCGGGCCCTGTTATTGAAACTGATGAAGGTTTATGCACAAATATACAATGGATAAATAACATTTCAGATGAAAAACACATATTGCCTGTAGATCATACCCTGCATGGATCCCACGAGGGTATGCCGGAAGTTAGAACAGTTGTTCACTTGCATGGTGCAGAAGTAGAGTCTGAAAGTGACGGGTACCCTGACGCTTGGTTCACCAAAGATTTTGAAATGTGCGGTCCGCGCTTTACTCAAAAAATATATACATACCCAAATAATCAACGTGCCGCAACACTTTGGTATCATGATCATTCCCTCGGTATTACCAGATTAAATGTATATGCAGGGTTAGCAGGGATGTACATAATACGAAATGAAGAGGATCGCGCTCTTAATTTACCTTCCGGCATCCATGAAATACCCTTGGTTATTCAGGATAAGACCTTTAATGATGACGGTTCTCTTTTCTATCCAAGCAATGTACAGGATCCCCCTCCTACGTACCCGGAGGTTTCCATTACTCCGGGATTTGCCGGAGATACCATTATAGTCAACGGAAAGGCTTGGCCCTACCTCGATGTGGAACAAAGAAAATATCGTTTCCGTATTTTGAATGGCTCAAACGAGAGATTTTACAAAATGAGACTCTCTTCCGGACAGGAGTTCATTCAGATTGGCTCGGATGGCGGTTTGCTTAAAAGGCCTGTGATGTTGGAGGAGATTATAATAGCTCCTTCCGAACGGATGGACCTGGTTATTGACTTCACAGATCAACCTGTAGGTACGAATATTACACTAACCAATACGGCCAGTACACCTTTTGACTTTGGTGCCCCGCCCGACCCTGACAGTGATGGACTTATCATGCAATTCAGAGTTAAAGAAAATACTTCCGGTGCAGATACAAGTACTGTACCGCCATTCCTGAGTCATATAAAAAGATATAAGGAGAAAGAAGTATGCAAAACAAGAGACATAACTATTAACGTAGGAATAGACAGATTTCTCCGCTTACTTTTCATGTTGAATAATCGTGAATTTATGGGTGGTATAGTCGAGAAACCTGTTATCGGGGAATTGGAATGTTGGAGAATAATAAACACCGGTCTAGGAGTCCATCCTATTCATATACATCAGATTCAATTTCAGTTACTTGACCGAATACCCATTGATACGGAGGCATACAATCAAACAGGCCAGCTTAGATTTACGGGTGACCCCATACCGCCTCTGGAAAACGAAAGTGGCTGGAAAGATATAATCCAGGCATACCCGGGACAAGTAACCCGGCTGCTGATTCGATTCGGACCATTTACGGGTAGGTATGTATACCACTGCCATATATTGGAGCATGAGGATCATGATATGATGAGACCTTTTGACGTGGTCAAAAAAGGATGTGACCATTTCTATTGCAAAGATTGCGATGAATACGATGATTGCAAAGATTGTAGTGAGGAGTGCTTCGATTGTCACGAAGAACGCAGTAATTATAATTCGGAGGCAGAAAAAGACGGTCACGATCATAAAATTGGTTGGGATGAACTCATATACTATGATATAGATTCAATAAATGACTTTGATGAGCGAATATACCATTATACAGATTCATTAAATTAGCAAAATGATTTAAGGGGCTACCTCAGAATTCCCATGCGGTACCCGCACCACGATAAATGAGTTCAAGCAGGGAGGAACGTGGCGGAACCGCTGCCGATGTCATGCGTGAAGCTGAGTATGGATTTTAGGAGCGGCGCGAATAATTTCCGGATGAAATTCCTGAGCGGCACGCATGACATTGGCTAAAGGTTTCACATGGTGTATTCATAGCAATGACAGTATTCTGAGACAGCCCTTCTATGAAACAGTTTTTTTACAGTTTTTAACTGGTTTAATAACCCAGAAATCAACTTGCAATGGACTTTGCTACATTTTTCTCATCCATGTTTTCTTTATTATTGGATTTCAAGGAAGATACAATAATACACCTTATGGTAACGGTGGCAATAACGATAATTCCGCCTATTAGCGATAGTATACCCGGTATTTCTCCTATGATCAAAATAACCCAAATAGGATTTAATATCGGCTCTATCATAGTAATAAGACTGGCTTCAAGAGCCGTGGCATTTTTAATTGCCTTACTGAATAAAATATACGGAATTCCAAGCTGAACTACACCCAGGATAACAAGACACAACCACCCCTTAGTATCAGGAACGGCTGTTAAAAGAAACGGCATACCTATTACAGCAGTTATTGCATTCCCTAAAATGACTGACTCAATAGGCGACCCATTCTTTTGCATTCTCATGAACACAGTAAAAAGAGCGAAGCTAACACCGCTTAGCAGAGCAAATACATTTCCTACAAAGCCTTTTGCATCAAGACTTTCCAAGAAAAACAGTATCATGCCTCCGGTTACCACGGCTATGGTAACCCAATCAATGGTTTTCGGCTTTTCCTTAAGCATCCATGCGCTGAGCAAAGCTACGAAAATAGGAGCGGTATATTGCAGAAGTATGGCATTTGCTGCTGTTGTAAGCTTTGTGCCTGCAACAAAACAAATTACCATTGAGGCATAAGCCAATCCTGCCGCGATTTGAGGAAATGACCAATTGAACTTCGGCTTTTTTACATACAGCAATATAATTAAACATGAAATAGCAGATCTCGTTCCTGATATTGCCAGAGGATGGGCATTTACTGATTTGATCAAAAGCCCGCCGAGACTCCACATGATTGCCGTAACCGCTAAAAGAATTATAGCACTTACTCTCTTATTTTTATTGCCCACAACGAAAACCCCTTTGCTGCAAAACTTCTTTATCAATCATACAAGGTTTATTTGAAATAAACAAGCTGCAAAGTGGGTATATTCCTTTTTTACTTTATCTGTGGGTTAATTTTGTTCTTTGGCTCATTATAACTGTTTAGACTATATTCTGCGGGGCCTTCCAGTACATTGCCCTTATAATCAAATCTGGAGCCGTGGCACGGGCAGTCCCATGACTTTTCCTGCGAATTCCACTTCAGCTCACAGCCCATGTGGGGGCATGTGGTGTCTACAAGGTAAATATTATCCTTTTCATCACGATAAAAGCCGCAACGTTTCCCGTCTATATTAACTATTACTCCTACACCGATTTCTTCGGGAAGCTCAGTTTCGCCCAGAGTCAGCTTTCCTGAAATCAATTGGACAACCATATCGGCATTTTCCTTCAAAAAATTGAATGATACAAAGTCTTTAACCCGCATATGAGTGAACAATTCTTCGTATGGTGACGTGCCCTCCACAATGAGATCTCTTATGAGCATAGCTGAAGCTATACTGTTGGTAAGCCCCCATTTTGCAAAGCCCGTGGCTATAAAAATATTCTTATTATCCGAGTTTATATATCCCGCATAAGGAATATGATCATGGGGTATATAATCTTGAGCTGACCACTCGTATTTTACAGCATCTGTGTTAAATGTAGCTTTTGCATAATCCTTGAGATTTTGATAGTGGTCAGCGTCTTTGTGTCCTACTTTATGGTTCTCACCTGATATCATAAGGATTTTTTCTTCGGGAATATACCTCAGTGAAATAGTAGGATCCTCAGCATTAATAAAATGCGCCTCTGGAAAAGACTCCATTTCAATACCGATAATATAGCTTCTTTCAGGCTTGAGACGGGAAAAATAGAAACCTCTTCCGTCATAACAGGGATAGTGTGATGCAATTATAACTTTCTTAGCAGTTATTTTATTCTTGCTTTTAGTTTCAATAACACATTCCTTGCCCGGATGAAAGTCAATAACCCGCGTATTTTCGTATATATGCGCCCCCTGTTTTATAGCCTGCTCAACCAATCCGTCTAAAAAACGTTTTGGGTGGAACTGAGCTTGGTTATTCATCTTAAGTGCGCATAAAACATCAATGGGTAGAGGAATCTGCTTTTCAAAGGAACAGTCCAGACCCATTTGTTGATAGAGCTCAAACTCTTTTTCCAGCTTGCTTTCATATTCAGGCGAATTAGTAAAAAGATATGCAGGAAGCCTTTTAAACTGACAGTCTACGTTATGTTGCCGTGAAGTATCATCTATGAAGTTAATTGCTTCGGCATTCGCTTTATAGTATTTTTTTGCTATATCTAATCCGTAATTTTTTTCAATTTTTGAATATACATAACCGTGCTGGGCAGTGGCTTTACCGGTATTTCTGCCGGAAGTTCCGTAACCGACTCGATTAGCGTCTATAAGTGTAACATTTAATCCTGCTTTGGTCAGCAGATACAAACAGGTAATGCCGGCCAAGCCCCCGCCGATTATCAGATGATCTGTTGATATATCTTCTTTTAATGGTTCAAAATTTGTTCCTTCGGAACTTGACAGCCAGTATGGTGTATTCATTATACATATCTCCTTTATATCGTTCAATCACACTATATTGTGTGCCAATAAAAGAAAATAATGCAAACACACCGAAAATACTAATTATTTTTGAAAAAAAACACCCAAGCGAGAGCTAATTGTATGGCGAAAATCATCGGAATCCCCAGCATAAACGATACATGCCTGGTCTTGTGCCTGAAAAGAAACATTGAAGCGTATATACCTACCGATCCTCCTATTGCTGCAAGAATGAAAAGAGTCTTTTCCGGTATTCTTCTGCGGTTATGAATAGCCGCACTTTTATCTATTCCTGATACACAAAACGCTACCACATTGATAATTAAGATATAAGTAACTAATAATTCCATAAAACACCTAATTTTTTGTCGTACTTCCTTTTTGATAAGCAAATCACATAAGTGGTGCGAAAAGCCTCAAGAAACCTCTGGCAATACGCTTTAATGGTTTTATACTCAAGCAGTCTTCAAGGGTAACTTCCCGGCATTTTTCAAACGTGTCAATAAAGTCATCTTTTATATCCTTTATCGATTTAGTTTTATACAACCATACGCCACATTCAAAGTGGAAGTATAAGCTTCGGTAGTCGAGATTAATTGAGCCTACGGTTCCTAAAACATCATCGCATACAAAAGCTTTTGAGTGAAGAAAGCCGGGGCTATACTCAAAGATTCTTACTCCCGCTTCGATGAGTACTTCATAGTAGGATTGGGTTACTAAAAAAACATACCATTTATCCGGAATATGCGGAGTTACGATTCTGACATCTACGCCGCTTTTTGCTGCCAATTTTAGAGTAGTTATCATCTCATGATCTAAAACAAGATATGGAGTAAAGATGTAAACATAATCTCTGGCTCTGCTTATCATGTTGATATAAGTGTATTCACCTACCGGTTCATTGTCCAGGGGACTATCTCCATAGGGTTGTATATAACCATCCGATTCATATATACCATCACAGACTGTGCATGCTTTAAGTATTTCATAGTCTTCCGGTTCATTTGAGAGATATGACCAGAGTTCCAGGAAGATTACCGTCATGTTCCAGGCTGCTTCACCTCTTACCATAATAGCCGAATCCTTCCAATGCCCATATTTTTCATAGACATTAATATATTCGTCGGCAAGATTAATACCTCCGGTAAAAGCCGTATGACCGTCAATAACTATAATTTTTCTATGATCCCTGTTGTTCATCCTGACTTCCAGCAAAGGGGTAAATGGGTTAAATACATAACATTTTATGCCCTTTTCACGAAGTCTGGTGTAATACTTATAAGGGAGGGTTGTCAGGCAGCCCGCATCATCATACATTACGCGTACATCAACCCCTTTAGCTGCTTTTTCTTCAAGAATGCTCAAAACAGTGTTCCACATCAAACCTTCCCTGATTATAAAAGTTTCTATAAATATAAATTTTTCTGCTTTTTTCAATTCTTCTATAAATGAGATAAAGAACTCTTCGCCCGATGAATAGTATATAGATTCCGAATTACCGTAAACCGGAAATCCGGAAGCATTTAATATATATCTGGATTGATTTGCAACACTCTTATCCTGTTTATCAAGCTCATCCATGATATGTTCGCGCTGCTTCAAAAGGGGTAATGCTTTTTTATGGGAGGCATCTAATTTATTACGAAACTTCTTATTTTCTCCGTTCGCTCTTAATAAAATATACAGGATACCGCCAAAAACCGGAAAAATAAGAATAGGAATAACCCAAGCCAGCTTATGCGCCGGATTACTTCTTTGACTTGCAATAAAAAATACAACAATCAAGCTTAGTAAACCAAAGGCAAAATAGAGGTAAACAAATGAAGTGCTAAGTTTAACCGTCAAAATTATCAACAAAGCAATTTGAAATATCATTAACGTAGCCATAACCACAAGCCTACTGAATAATACTCTTAATACTTTTTTCAAATTTTGTCTCCTTTTATTTTTTATTACAGCAAAAGAAATGATTTATTCCTTCTATCGTATTTTAATTACTACCTAGTATAAATACTAATTTAAATTTTAACATAAAATAATCACCAATAAATTGGATATTGTAATTTTTCTTCCCTCATTTTAACACGCAAGTTTTATCTTTTTTTGTTCACACTATTTCATGGACATCTTTTTTGATGTGTTAATTCTTATGGCAAGGAGGTGATAAAATATGTCTAGGCCGAAAACGCCTATTGTCCCTTCGAGCCGTGAAGCTTTGACCAAATTCAAATTGGAATGTGCCCAGGAAATAGGTCATCTTCAGTATTGTAAAGAGAACAATGATCATTATAAAGGCGATCTTCCTTCCAGCCAGAATGGCCATGAAGGAGGCCCTATAGGTGGTCAGATGGTTAAGCGAATGATTGAGATGGCTGAAAATAACATGAAATAATCTTAAAGCTTGAAAGGAGCAAAATAATGGACGACAACAGACAGAGAAAC
>CAYWXN010000089.1:0-7094 GCA_964462075.1 uncultured Ruminiclostridium sp.
CAAATATGTATGTCATCCCAGACAAAGCACTGCCCATGTATCTGACAAGCTTTAGACGTTGTGCTTCACCACCTGATAAAGTAGATGATTCACGGTTCATACTAAGATAAGGGAGACCTATATCTATCATTCTGTCTAGAGACTCCACCATATCGTCGACGATTGTAGCTGCTCTCTTGTCTTCGATTTTTAATAATTCTTCTCTAAGACTTGTAAACTCTAATTCACACATCTCATAGATGTTTTTTTCATTAATCCTACAGGAAAGAGTATGATCATTCAGTCTCTTACCATGGCAACAAGGGCATTCTTTTTGTATAATAAGGCTTAATAGCCTTTTTGTAGATGCTTCCTTTATCGTGGAAGTATCGCGCATTAATACGGTCCTTCTTAACTGATTAACAATTCCCTCGACTTTCTTGTTTATGCATTCCCCATCCGGAGTTTTTGCGCCATAATATAAAATATTCTTTTCTTCTTCCGAGTAATCCATAAATTTCTTGTCCAAATCAAATAACGCTGATTCAGTATATATTTTCCAATACCAATTACCGACGCCATAAGCTGGAAGCTTGACCATTCCATCATTCCAGGATTTATCCAGATCGACCAATGCTGCTGTATCAATATCTGTAATATTGCCTAAACCAGAACATTTTGAACACATTCCATTTGGATCATTAAATGAAAAATAAGATGCAGTACCAATATACGGTGTTCCAATGCGTGAATATAAAACTCTTAGTGCTGAATATAAATCGCTTATAGTTCCAACTGTTGAACGTGCGTTGCCGCCTAGTCTGGACTGATCAACGATAACCGAAGCGGAAAGATTATCTATATAATCGACCTTTGGCTTTTCATATTTGGGCATTCTTCCTCTGACCCATGCAGTATAGGTTTCATTCATCTGTCTCTGACTTTCAGCTGCTATTGTATCAAATACAATACTCGATTTACCAGAACCGGAAACACCCGTAAATACAACTATTTTATTCTTAGGAATTGAAAGTGATATATTCTTTAAATTATTTTGGTGTAAACCTTTGATTTCTATCAAATCATTCATTCTATTCACCGACCTTATAAACTTGAATTTGGATTTTTTGTTTTCTTTATGTTAAGTATACCTAAGTATATAGAAAAATCTTGATATTTTTTGCTTTTCTATTACCGGAATCATAACCCACATACATCCTGTATTATGCTGAATGGAAAAATATCGACTATACTTTTCAACGATAGGGGCCTTTTCCAATTCATAATTACTCCTTCTAAGCCATTCAAAGAAATATATTTAAAAGTTCATTTTATTGGAATATATATATCCATCTCAGATAACTCATTATCCTGACCTAAAAAACGTTCGTCATAATACTCGAAGTCATCACGTATATCCAGCTCATAACCTGAACAGGGTATCCATGTACCCCAAATATAATCATAAGTCATCTTCAGATTCATCAGCTTTCCTTTATGTGTAAATACTGCATATCGGCCCCTTTTTAAAGTCTTAACGTCCATTCCTTCCGGAATATCCGAGAAAGCTGTTACCTCAGCTCCTACAAATTCATTAAAAATTGTGTCTTCATTAAATTTAGTCATATCATAATCGGGATTTACCTCGCAAATACCATACCCACTGATTGGAGCGCCATCTGGTTGCATCCCGGTTTCATATATGACAGTGCATAATATAATATCTGTTCTGCCGGAACCTTTAAAACATCTGAAAATCCCGTTATTTCTTCATTTAGTCCCGGACAAAATCTGTCAAACAGTTTAAAAACTTTCTTTCCATCTTCCTTTGAAAACGCAGAAGCTGGTATAATATGTGCATTTGCAAGCCCGGGTACACTTTTTACCATCGCCCCCAGTTTTTGTCCTACAGTGTAATTGTCGCCTTCAAGCTTGATATGGTAAGCTTTCGTCTTTGTCATTATTTTTTCCTCCTCATACTTTATAGCTCTATATTAGAACTAAGAGCATGGGAGTATTTGATATTTTCTGCTATTGTCTTAGTTAATAAATAATTGATATTAATTTCCTTTGATATTCCTTGTGTTCATGCGGTTGTCAACGTTTTTCGAATCCAATTTCTTGCATAAAAGAAGATACATACTTGTCCTATTCCAGCCAAACACCAGGTAACAGGATAACAAGCCAAAAGCACCATCATGGTGGGGTACCAAGCAAAGAAAGTTTTCAACCATACAATACGCATAAGGCATGCGCCTATTAATGTACAAATCATGGGCGATACCGAAAAACCCATGGCACGGGTCAGACCTGGAAATACATTCATCACACCACAGGTGAAATACGCTACCATTAAAATTTCTAACCTCAGCATACCAAGCTCGATAACCTCGGGATCAGGCCTATACAATGCAAGCAGCGACTTGCCGAAAAGCAATATGGCACCACACATGGTGATCCATGTAGCAAAGATCAGCACTGTACATACTTTCGCAATTTTATCAATTCGGTCATACTTCTTCGCACCCATATTTTGTCCGACAAAAGAAATAGCTGCATTGTAATAAGCATTCATAGTGGTACCAACAAATCCTTCGATATTGCTCGCAGCAGAACTGGCCGCCACCATTACTGAGCCGAAGGAATTAACCGCTGATTGTATCATTACATTGGAGATGGAGAATAGTGCACTCTGCAAACCAGCGGGCAATCCGATCCTCAAAATTTCCTTCAGCTTATCCCGGTCAATACGCATCTTTCTAGGGATAAAATGTATGCCCATTATATTGCTCTGAGACAGACAGATCATAACCAAAGCCATAGAGATGAACTGGGATATTGTAGTAGCCCATGCTACACCATCGACGCTCATATGTAATACAATGACAAAGAATAGATTGAGTATTACGTTCACTACACCTGAAATGATGAGGTAGTACATCGGTCGCCTGCTGTCTCCTACTGCTCGAAGAATAGCTGCACCAAAGTTGTATACCATGGTGGCAGGCACTCCTAAGAAATAGATTTTCATATATAGTAACGCCAGATCCAATATATCCTCGGGAGTACCCATTAGAATCAGTAACGGCTTGCAAAAAACCAAACCCAAGACCATAACAACAAGCCCACTGATTATACTGATAGCTATTGAAGTGTGGATAGAAGCGTTCAAATTCGATACATTGCCGGCTCCATAGTCCTTTGCAACAACAACGATCGTACCAACCGACAATCCCATAAATGTGTTGACCAAAAGATTTATAAGGGCACCCGTAGAACCTACCGCAGCTAGTGCTTCTCTGCTCGAAAAGCGTCCGACGGTTATCATATCTGCAGCATTAAACAGTAACTGCAATATGTTCATCGCAATAATAGGTATTGCGAAAATCAATATCTTTTTGAACAGCGGTCCGCTGCACATATCCATGTCACAATTTTTTGATGACATAAGCGCATTATCTTTCTTTAAGTACTCATTGATGTCACTTTTCGACTAAATTATATCATAATCAAAATAAAACAGTAAAGTTAATCGAATATTCAAGGATTATGTAGATATTGTTAAACGTAATAGCCATGAACTGCACTACAACTGTTTTCATAGGATTCACCCTTGTTATACATGATTGTTCCTAAAACAACTAACAATATTACAAGCGCTGTATGATTAATCGCTAACTGTCATTTCTCATCATCAAAGTAATCCGGCAATGTACATTTGTGCCCAAGCACCTTCCCTCTGCAATGAAATCTTATATCGCTGTCGTATGGTATGAACACATTAGTATCTCTTAATTCCTCATTTGAAGAAACAAGCCACACATTACCGTGCTTATCCTGATAATAATGCTTACAGTATGGAGCTCCATCGACATTGAATATACCAATATCACCATTCCGGATACTTTTTCTGGCCTTCCAACTTACACATATTAAGTCTCCATCCATAATTTCAGGCTCCATGCTCTGACCACTTATCTTTAATACAAAATCAGTACCCGGTAATACTTTTGTTTCAGGCATATCGATTTCTTCAAACCTCTCCTCGCCCAAATCCTCACTTGGACCTGCCGCCGGTGCGGCTTCATATACTTTAATCTTGACATACCGGATTTTTTCGGGCTCCGGCTTTTCATCAATTTTGGGATAAGGTCTTTGTTCAGCATTAGCTTCCTGTGTGTTTCTACATCTTTCTTTAAGGTACTCTCCAAGTGCCTCGTCTTCACAGTATACGTAGCAACCTTTCTGTCCTCTGGACATAAGCGTTTTATATGTATTTCTGATAATCCTATCTGCAAGTTCATCATTTTTTCCGGTTCTCAGCCCGCTTATGGTAGTATCGCGTTTATCGCGTTTTGTATAATCGGTTATTACTTTCCCATTTTCACATCTCATATCTGTGCCGATGATTATGCCGACATAATCAAATTCAAGCCCCTGGGAGGAATGTATACAGCCGACCTGCTCAAATGATTCGGGATCTGTTGCCCATTGGTCAGTTGTAAAGTTCCACTGAGCTTTGAAACCGCCTTCGAGTTCTATATCAAATTGTGACTTGTCTTTACTGCTATTCCATGGATAACAATATCCGGCAATCATACGGGACTTATTGTTGACATTGGTTCTCCGCAATGCTTCCCTCATTTCTGACGGGTCATTAAAAAACTTAATATCGTAGTCCAAATCAGACCAATTGTAATTTGCCGTGTTTCTGATTTGAAGCACATCGTCTAGAAAAGCAAGATAGCCATCAGAACCATTACATCTAAATTGTGATAATAACTTAAGATTATCGCCGTAATGTACTTTACTGCCTAATTGCTTTGCCCACTTTTTAATTTCAGCAACTGAGCCAATGTCCTTGGTAGAAATGATCTGATCCTCATCAATAAAGAAAACGCTGATTTTACAGGCATTAATTATTTCTTTAATTTGGTTCTCGCCTATGTTGCTGAATAATCCTGATTTTGCGTTAAGCCTGTGGGCTTCATCAACTAGAAGGCAGTCGAAAGTATTTTTAGGTACATAATAAAATGTCCCGGAGCTTTTAAATAAACCTTTTAGGTAACTTATAGTATGTTCACCGCGTATAAGTGACTTGGAAAATGTTGTCCTTGGGGCGCTGGTCTTAGTGACATAAAAACAAGTAAAACCATTATTAAGAATTTTCGCGAGCAGATTAATTGCAATAACTGATTTTCCGGTTCCCGGGCCTCCTTGCACAATGATTGTATGTTTTTCGTCATCTTCGATTATATTCTGTACCAACTTAAGAATGGTCGCATATGCGACCTGTTGCTCGTCGATCATAATGAATTCCTGCTTGCCGTTCATAATGGAACCGACGGAATCCTGTAATGATTTTGAGGGTTTAAGCTTTCCTTTATCAATTATGTCAAAAAGTTTTTTATTAGATGGTTCTTTAATATATTTAGCTATAAAATTCTGAAGTTCTTCAGAATCTTCCTGTAAAAATACCGGTGCATCTTTGATGGCCTCATGGTAAGCACTGTGGCATATCTGCCCTTTGTTGATTTTTTTGTAATTATGTAGATAAGCGCATGGAATGAGGCTTATATTGTTTTCTCTAACAGATTCATTAAAATTCTCTATTAGTTTTACATATGAGTATGCCTGTTGAGACGGGTGTACTACCTCTCTTAATGCACCACCTGTGTATGCTTTAACAACATTTTCTCTGCAAGTTGCAGTGCATGTATCCCATTGCTTTAGTTCCACAACAACAACATTTTCATTATCCCCGTCTCTACCGCCAATCATAAAATCCACTCTCTTCGAGGTGAGGGGAATTTGATATTCAATGGCCACCTGAGATTCGTTGGGTATTCTCCCATCGCCAAGAATCAGTCCCATTCTGGGAAGAGAATTTTCCCAAGAGCGGAATTCGGCATACTGTTCCTTGGGAATATAGAGTTTTTTAAAGAGTTTATCGATATTGCCGGCAATAGTACCGTTCATAACATCTCTCTGAAAAGATATCTTCGTGCCCTCATAAACAATCATAATATATCTCCCCCACTGTTGTGTTCTAGTGATTTAACCGCAATCTATTTCTCGTTATATTTTTTGGAAATACCTTTGGCTTTGCTTACCGGATATTTTTCATCATTCTTAATTACTTTTTCCCTAATAATCTCATCCATATCTAAATTGTATGCATCTGCCATCAAAATACAGTAATTAAGCACGTCTGCCAACTCTTCTCTGATTTTATCAATCTTTTCACTGCATATACAGTCACTGCCGCTCCATTGAAACACTTCCAGGAGTTCTGCTGCCTCAAGAGAGAGTGATATTGCAAGATCCTTTGGATTATGAAATTGTTTCCACTCTCTTGCATCTCTGAAATCCAACACCATTTGTATTGTCTCTGCGTTCATTGTACAGTGTCCTCCTTTAGAGTATTTTAAATAGACGTTCATACCTGTTTTTAATTATCCCAGGTATACATTCTCATTATGCCATTCTAGGTAATGTGGGTCCGGTAGCTGTTCCTTTCTTTCAGGTAAAATAATTAACTTACTCCCATGGTGAGCATAGTATTCTCTACCATTACCAAAGTCTTCTTTTATGCGATGACTTACTTCTACGTTTAATTCCTTATCAATCGTTAAGTATCCCCGGTCAAACAAAGTATGGAAATCCCTTCTTAGCAACAATCCGTTATTAATTTCATGAGGTCCGTCAAGGCTATATGGTTTAATGTGTGCCGCTTCTAATACCGGTAATGTTTTTTCACCGGTTATTGCACATCTTCTATGATAAGCATCTGTAATAAGAACCTTGAAGGCACCCTGCCCTATTCTTGGCTTAATAATTTGTTCTTTGCCAAATCTGCTTTTTGCGGAATCTTCTCTAAGTATATCTTCATGGATTTTCTTTTTTTGTAACGCTTCCTGTAGTTGTTGATATAAATGCTTCCCGAAAAAATCTGAAGTATCATAGGTCTTTCCTTGTACGATATTAGTATTCCAATTATCTGGAGCAGGAATCCAGTCGTCTTCATTAAGATAAAACGGCATTGATAGGATTATACAGCCGATCTGAGGATCAGGATCAGATAATCTGTTTGTCTTTCTATATTTATATATTCT
>CAYWXN010000090.1:0-7032 GCA_964462075.1 uncultured Ruminiclostridium sp.
AAATCGGTAGATTTCATGAGAAAATCACCGTTAGCGGCGGCGATATAAATTCCAAGATCGGAGATCTGGAATCGCGGGTTAACGAGACTGAGCGACTTATTTCAAGTTTTTTGGAAATGAACAAGGTACCCGAAACATCACCGGAATGGAATCTCGGGTTTTCGGGATTGCTTCTCTCGGACGGTCAGCTTGTTGCTGTAACCAGTGGTAATGGCCGTGTTTATATGATGAGGGATGGCAGATTCAGGCCATTAGCGTCGGATACATCAAGAGCCAAGCGGGAGATAGATAATAGAATACTTGATAATGATGATGAAGAAGAAGGAACAGATATAGTACTGCCGGGAGAAGAGGATAAAGGCAGTGCAATAGTTTCAGATGTTTATGATATTGTTGAAGGGGATTCCTTTATCCTCTTGAGTAACGGACTTTATGAAGCTTTAGGGGAAGAAAAAATAGAGGATATCCTAGCTCTAAGGAGTGACAGCACATATATAGCTTACCGTCTGGTTGATGAAGCTATGAAGAGGAAAACCGAGGGTGACCTTACAGCCTTGGTGGTTCAGGTAGAGAAGCTTATCAATCAGGGCAGAACTAAAAAACCGACTCAAAAACCGACACCGAGAATTCAACCCAAGCAAGACGTAAAAACCAAAGTTGATAGGCTTAATAACGCGCCTGCCATAACCTATAAGTATAACAGGCGGAAAACAAATAAATATCAAAGCTCAATTCTGGTCGGAATGGTATTTGTTACTGTTGCGATATTATTCGGAATTATATTTCTGATTATCAGTTCACTAATAAATACAGGTAAGGAGAATTTGACTTCACCGACACCTTCTGCACCGATTGTTTCGTCAAAGCCGACAAGTACTCCCGATGATATACTTCCTACCGATGACCCTGTCGAAACAGAGACCCCGACACCAACACCTACACCTACTCCACAAGCCTCAACAGATGTAAAAAATCATGTTGTAAAGAAGGGTGACAGTATAAGCTCTATTGCCAGAACTTATTACGGGGATACATCACTGGTTGATGCCCTATGCAAATACAATAATATTACTGATGCAAATAAGATTATACTTGGCCAGGTAATTAAGATTCCGCCTAAAGATGTTTTGAAGGCTCAATAAATGCGGAGGCTCAGAGTGAAAATCAGAATATATTTATTAACAATAAATTGGGGCGGATAGCGAATGGTGCTGTCCGCCTTTGCTTTTACAGTGGGCACTTTCTTAACGTTGTGAACTTTCTTGATTTGAATTACATATTGCTAAATCTAGCAATATGCCTACAACTATTATCAAGAAGTAAAGTTCGGCAAGTTCAAGAATATGCTGCGATACCACTCTGGTCATAACTCAGGTTCTTGTCATAAACCGGGCTAATCTTGATTTTTTTCAGTCATTGCTGAAATTGTGGTATAGATGACTCGCAACTCATGCAAAGTGCAATTACTAAGGCTTCGCTCTATTTTGCATTGCAGATCCATTCCATCCGACCTTTCTGGAAAGAATATTGAATCTATTGAAAAGTTTAGAGCACGTGAAAGGCTATAGAGGACATCAATTGATGGCTTTCTTCGCCCTGATTCAAGCTGTTTAAGGTGAACAGGTGTTATACCTACAATTTCTGCAAGTTGCTCCTGTGTCAGTTTTTTTTCCATGCGGGCTTTTTTAATAGCCGCGCCTAATAACTTTACGTCAAGCTTCATTGTCTGTCAGCCTCCCCTATAGTAATCCTAAAGAATATTAAATGACTTGAAAACTAGCACTAAGAATACTATAATAGGTTCTAGTAGAATACCCAAGAGCGGTACAATTATTATACAAAGGAGTGACTGTATTGCTTAATATTGCTCTATGTGACGATATACCTGTGCTGCGCGAAATGTTGGAAACTCTGATTCATGAGTACGAAACAGAGAACGACACCAAGTTCAATATTTATCAATTTGACAGCGGAGAAGAGCTTTTGAAAAAATGTGAAGAGAATAAAACTTTTTTTGATGTTTTCTTCCTGGACTACTACATGAAAAAGATGACAGGTCTTGATACAGCCCTACACATCCGGCACTACGATAAAAAATGCAATATTATTTTTGTGACGTCATCTATTAAGAGATATGAATTACTGGAAGCAGACCCTTTGCGAATACTAAGCAAACCGGTACACAAAGAGGATATTTTTTCAATACTGAACGGGGTTCTGTCCGCTAGTAGAAAAACAGTTTAATATTTTCATAATTCTGGAGGCCTACTAAGCCTCCAGAAATTTATCCATTAGGGTATGCCCTTCCTGTATTACAAGGCCTGTTGACTTTGTAAAAGCTTCTGTATAGACAGCTTCAGGATCTACCACATCGGTTTTTCGGCTGTCATATATGAAGAAAGGAACAGGATCGTCGCAATGGGTCTTAATGGCTATTGGCGTTGGATGATCGGGAAGCACCATTATACGATAGTCTCCCATTTCCTCAAGTCCTTCAAGTAATGTGCCAAGCACCAATGAGTCAATAAATTCGATAGCATGTATTTTTTCCTTAAGCTGTCCTTGATGCCCGCATTCATCGGGTGCTTCAATATGGATATATACAAGATCTCTGCCTTCGTGTAATTCTTCTAGAGCTGCTTCAGCCTTTCCCTTAAAGTTGGTTTTTATATTACCGGTAGCCCCTTCTACATAAACCGCCTTCATTCCCGATGCAATACCGATACCTTTTATCAGATCCACCGCAGAAATAACCGAACCGCAAAGGCCGTATTTTTCAATAAACAGCGGAACCTCGGGCTTCTTGCCTTGTCCCCAAAGCCAAATAGAGGTTGCGGGGTTCAATCCTCTTTCAACACGGCTTTTATTTATAGGATGATTTTTTAGTATCTCAGTACTCTTCTTCATAAGTTCCAGTGCTGTTTCATAACCCGGGCCTTTGGGCAGATTCTCAGTGATTTTCTTTCCCGAAATATCATGGGGAGGAGTAAGCTTTATTTCTAGAGGTCCGTTTTTCCAAATTAGGCAGTGCCGGTAGCTGATTCCAGGATAAAAGGATATACCCTCCCTGTTAAGCTCCTTAGCTACAGCATCCATAAGCACGGTGGATTCTTCGGTTGTGATTTCTCCCGCACTGTAGTCAACCATAGTGCGCTCTTCATAGGCATCCTCATTGCTTAGGGTGACTAAATTACACCTAAGTGCAGTGTCGTCAGAGTTAAGCTTCAGACCCATGCTGATAGCCTCAAGAGGAGAACGACCTGTATAATAGGTTTTAGGGTTGAAACCAAAGACTGATAGATTGGCAACGTCGCTTCCCGCAGGCATCCCCGTAGGAATAGTATGAACTGTTCCTGCAATTCCTGATTTAATTAACTTATCCATATTTGGTTTATTTGCAACTTCCAATGGGGTTTTGCCGCCTATTTCATCAATCGGCCAGTCAGCCATACCGTCGCCCAGAAGAATTATATATTTCATAAATACCACCTTTATTGAAAAGCTGCCTCCTTAATAAGAAGGCAGCTTTGTTAATATTGTTCAGATTAAAGCTTTGAAACGATATATTCGTCACGTCCGGCAATGTTCCAAACCGGCGACCTTCTGCCGGTATGGCGAATCGATTTGATTCTAAGCTCACCGGTGAAGCTATCTTCAAGCATATTCATCAAAGCAGCCATAATTACTGCTACTATTTCACCGTCGTTTTTTTGATTTTGAAGTGATACAGCACTTTCACTTCTTGAAGCATTTTCGTTCAATTTAGCTTCATTTTGTGATTTATCTGTACCAAAAAGCTTTGCTAATAATGACATAGTCTACCTCCCAATTGATTATATTACTGAAAAATATAGTTTTGGAACAATTGTATATAAATATAATATATTATACTGCCCTATCTTGTTAAACTTAACACAACCCGGATGATCAAGTCAATACTGTTGCAAAATGTTGCGCATTTTTTGCTTTTTGTTATAATTATAGAGATGAGGGAGACCTTATTATAGTTTTAAATGTATTCATATTATTGGGGGAGGTTGCGAAATATGGTAAAGATAACTAAGGATAATATTATAATGGATGTTCTTATGATGGATAGGGGTACGGCTCCTATTTTCATTAAACACGGTATGCATTGTCTCGGTTGTCCTTCTTCTTCTGGAGAGAGTATTGAGGATGCATGTGCTGTTCATGGTATTGATACAAATAAGCTTGTAGAAGACTTAAATGCATTTTTCAATACTAAATAAAAGCGTACAATATTTTACAAATATTTTTTTGGACGGCCTGATATTTAAGGCGTGTATTGTGAGAGGAGAAATATGAAAATACCGGAAATTGCAGAGCTTATAAAAGCGGAGATATGTACAGAAAAGTATGATACTACAATAGACATATTGTCTGCATGCAGTGCTGATCTTATGAGTGATGTCATGGCATTTTCAAAGGCCAATGCACTACTATTAACCGGTCTGGTGAATCCTCAGGTAATAAGAACTGCTGAAATGATGGATATCAAAGCAGTTGTATTTGTACGTGGCAAGAAGCCCATGGAAACAATGATAGAAATGGCTGAGGAAAAGGGAATCGTGCTTCTTGCAACGGATTATCCCTTGTTTGTAGCAAGCGGAAAACTATATACAAGCGGAATTCACGGGCGTGGGGAATAGCCTATGAACAGTGTAGTTGTCAGAGACTATATTATACCTGCCAATGATTTTACCATAGCAGGGGAGGCTTCCAGCAGTGTTCGCAAGATATTGTCACAGATAGGTGTGGCGCCGGATGTAGTAAAACGTACCTCCATCGCTATGTACGAGGCTGAGATAAACGCAGTAATTCACGGTAATGGCGGACAGGCACATGTAGAAATTGATGAAAACAAGATAGTTATAAGCATTTCAGACCAAGGACCCGGTATTGCGGACTTGGATCTGGCCATGCAGGAAGGCTACTCTACTGCTCCGGATAGCATAAGAGAAATGGGGTTCGGAGCCGGAATGGGGCTTTCCAATATAAAAAAACATTCTGACATTCTTGAAATTAAAACTGCTATTAATGAGGGGACTACGGTTTTTATCACTGTGTTTTTTAAGTAAGTATAAACCGGCTGATTTTTCATAAATAAAGGGGCTAACTAATGGAACGGTATTATTTTCACTCCGTAACCCTTGATACAACAAAGTGCAAGGGGTGTACTAATTGTATTAAGTATTGTCCTACTGAGGCTATTCGTGTGCGTAACGGGAAAGCTGTAATTATAAAGGAGAGGTGTATCGATTGCGGGGTATGTATAAGGGTATGTCCTTATCATGCGAAAAAAGCAGTCACTGACCCTCTTGACAGCATTAAAGAATATAGCTATAAAGTTGCATTACCGGCACCGACATTATACGGTCAGTTTGGCCCCGGGTATTCAAGAGAAAGAATAGTTTTAGCCTTGAAGCAATATGGATTTGACTACGTTTTTGAGGTGGCAAGAGCGGCAGAGATTGTGACCAATGCCACTGAACAGTATATGCTGAACAAAGATATAAAAAAGCCTGTTATTTCGTCTGCCTGTCCGGCTGTTGTAAGATACATACAAATACGTTTTCCGAATCTAATAAACAATCTGCTCAGAATTGAATCTCCTATGGAGATAGCCGCAGCTTTATCCAGGCGGGAAGTGAACGAAAAGTATGGTATACCACCTGAGAAAATCGGAGTTTTTTTCATATCGCCTTGTGCGGCAAAAGTAACCAGTGTAAAAGCGCCATATGAAAATCACAAATCAAATGTTGACGGGGTATTGTCTATTAAGGATATATTCCTTCCTCTTCTCGATATCATGAAAAAGCAAGGGGAAATTACATCCGAGCCGTTTTCATTGTCCAGCGCAATAGGCGTCTCCTGGGCAGGGACCGGCGGAGAGAGTTCGGCAATTAAGGATGGCCGGCGAATTGCCGTTCACGGCATACAGAATGTTAATGAAATTCTTGAGCAAGCGGTTCAGGGCAATTTGGATAATATTGATTTTCTTGAGGTTCTTGCTTGTCCCGAAGGTTGTTTAGGAGGCCCACTTACAGTAGAAAATCCCTTTATAGCCAAGGTTAATCTTAATAATGAGATAGAAAAAATTGAGAATAATCAAGCGCATAGTATGCTGCCGAAGCATGAAAATATTGATGAATTCGAATGGAAATCTACTGTTGAATACAGGCCTATTATGAAGCTGGATGATGACATGATGAAGGCTCTTGAAAAAATGAATATGATTGATACCATTACCGAAGGGTTGTATGGGCTGGATTGCGGAGCTTGCGGCGCACCAAGCTGCAGGGCATTAGCTGAAGATATTGTAAGGGGTGATGCCAAGGAAACCGATTGTATCTTTAAGCTCAGAGAAAAGGTTAACAGTATAGCAAATCAGCTTCATCAAATAGATGGTATAGGGAGTAAAAATGATGACGATTAATGAATTATCCCGAAAGTTAGATCTAAAAATCATTACAGGCACCTCCCATGAAATGGAGAAGGCTGTATCGGGTGTTTATACTTGTGACCTGTTAAGCTATGCTATGGCAAAAATTAATCAGGGTGATGTATGGGTAACTGTACATACAAATCTCAATGTAGTAGCGGTTGCCTCCCTGACCGACTGTGCATGTGTTCTGATTCCGGAAAATATTGAAATTGAAAGCCAAACAACAGAAAGGGCAGCTGAGAAAGGAGTAACACTTCTTTCCGGTGCGAAAAGCGCGGCTGTGCTTTGTTACGAGATATATAGACTGATAAAGGATTGATGATGAAATACTGGGTTGATCTGCATATTCATTCTTGCCTGTCTCCCTGTGCAGAGGAAGACATGACGCCGAATAATATCGTTAATATGGCTCTTTTAAAAGGGCTTGATATTATTGCAATTACTGACCATAATTCAGCCAAAAACTTAAAGGCTATCATCGAGGCGGGAAGCAAACAAGGCTTGACGGTAATACCGGGTATGGAGCTTTGTACTGCAGAAGAATTCCATCTTATTTGCTTATTTCC
>CAYWXN010000091.1:0-3849 GCA_964462075.1 uncultured Ruminiclostridium sp.
GATGAGGCTATGGATCATTATACTGTGGCTGTAAACTATCCTTTAGAATATCCGGAAGAATCGGGGCCAAGAGAGGAAGTAGAAGAATTACTGCTTCAAAATGATTTTGCCACTGAGACTTGGATGAATGAAGAATATCTGATTGATTACAGGGTAAACGTGCTTAACTCAGTTCCCCGAGCACAAGTATTACTTCATAAAGACAATCCTTCACAAAGATATTACTTCGAAATTCAACAGTATATTTCAGAAGAAATTTTTAATGATATGCCTGATTACAGCAGTGCGCCTCCGGTTGACGATAATCCGATCGATTACTATCCCGACGAGCCTCAACCCGATAGGGGAGGGTTTAATTATGATAGACCCTACACCGATAGATCTACCGAGAGAGGGGCCCTGTTGGTTTTGTTTTCATTTTTGATTATTGGAGCATTACTTTTTGTTGGCCTTAAGCAACGTTCGGTAGTTAAAGCACGTACCACCTATGATGAAATCAAATGGGCAAGAGATGATTGGGTTCCTCCTAAACTTGAGGTCGCTTCTTTTAGAAAGGATGGCTTTATAGTAACCGATCTGGATGAGGTAGAAGCAGCTGTGCTTATAGGCATACCCTACGATACCATTCTTTCTTTGATTCTGTTTAAGTTAATAGATAAAGGTTATCTGGAGGAGATATCCACAGAACCCCTCAGAGTAAGACAAATAACAGGACAAGACTTAACCGGTTTTCCTCAATACGAAAAACTTTTGTATGCCGCAGCAGCAGATGAAGAATTCAGCGAGCAGGAAATAGAAACCATTTTGAAGTGGCTTGTGGATACGGTTAGGGCCAAGACATGGAACTGTGACATTGAAGCTACGAAAGAACACTATAAAAACAAATACGAAGAAGCATATAATGCAGAACAAAACCATGAAGAAGAATACTATAATGAAGGATACTATAACACAGGATATTATAATCATTGGTATCACTACTATATTTATCGCCATGGCATACATAATCACAGAAATTATCAAAATTATCAAAAAAGCTTTAAGGTTAACACCAACAATACTACATTCAAATCTATTATAGATACAGATAAAGGTGTTTTTGCCTGCCATGATGCCTGTCATTCAGCCTGTCATTCGGCTTGCCACGATGCCTGTCACTCAGCCTGCCATTCAGCTTGTCACTCGGCATGCCATTCTGCCTGTCATTCCGCATGTGTCAGTGGGGGTGCAAGGTGAAGAAGCACAAATTAGAATGGGTTGATGACTTTATAAGAAGGATAAAGCCTTACATTCATATGAGGCTCAAGGATAATGTACTGATTCGTATGCCTAATGAAGCATTTAAGCTTAATTCCACAGGAGCCAAGGTAATAGACCATATCCTGTCGGGTGGTTCTGTGAATGATATTATTAAGGCCAGACCTGATTGGCCTGAAACCGAAGAACAGCTGGAACGTTTTTTTACTGATTTTTCGCTTATTTGGAACGGAAAGGTCTGTGAAAACTACAATACTCCTGCTATTCACAGGACCGAATTCGACCTTGGCTATATAAAGCTTCCCATATTATCAGAAGTAGCACTAACTTATACCTGTAATATTAAGTGCCGATTTTGTTACGCGGATTGTACCAATAAAGAGGTTGAAAGCCAGCTTGATACTGAAGGCTTTAAAAGGATTCTCGATATAATTCGCTATGAAGCCGAGGTTCCCAGTGTTTCTTTCACAGGCGGAGAGCCCACAACTTATAGAGAACTTCCTGAGCTTATACGCTATGCATCAGAACACAATAAGATGAGAGTTAATCTTATCACCAACGGTACCTTGATTACTCCTAAAAAAGCAAAAGAATTTGCAGAAGCGGGTCTATCATCTGCACAAGTGAGTATTGAATCTGCAATAGATGAAGAGCATGATGAAATTACAGGGGTCAGGGGCTCTCACCGGGCTTCGGTAAACGGATTGAAAGCATTAAAAGATGCAGGCATTATTGTTCATCCCCACTTGACCGTATGCACTTTGAATAAGGATAATTTGGAAAAATATCCGGAATTCTGTAAGGATATTGGAGTAGAGCGGTTTTCTTCGAATTTAGTAATTCCTTCAGGTCGTGGAGGAGCACAGGACCTGACGGTAGAATATCAGGATATTGGAGATATTGTTAAAAATCTTCAGTCTGTATCTGAAAAGTTGGGGATTCAATATATGTGGTATTCACCTACACCAATGTGCTTATTTAACCCTGTAACATCCGGATTTGGCAACAAAGGCTGCAGTGCCTGCGAGGGCTTATTATCGGTTGATCCGAAAGGAAATCTCCTGCCCTGCTCCAGTTGGCCCGAACCTATAGGAAATCTGTTAGAAGAGGGCTTTGATGAAGTATGGTTTAACAAACGAAGCCAATTTATCAGAGATAAAAAATCTGCGCCAGAAGAATGTAGAAAATGTAGGGATTTTGCTGTTTGTCAGGGAGCATGCCCACTTTATTTCAATGCCCACGGCTGTGAGGAATTAGAGCCAATTTGGGATATAAAGGGCTTAAAGGAAAGGTGTAATGTATGAAGAATAGAAAAATACCGGGATTTCCATCGCCTGAAGATCAGGATACTATTAAATTTTATCTATTCAAGAAGCTTTCATACACATCTAGGATGCTATTGTATTTAGGATGTATTATATTTGGATTGCTACTTCAGATAATTATGGTTAGTGTTTTTCCTGGAGCAATATTTTTGATATTTGCTTCATTATTAATTTTGGTTAAAGGCTTAAGTGCGATGCCTACTCCTGCCTCAAAGAGAACTGAAGGCAGCTGGGTTAAGACCAATATGGAGAAAGTCCATCAGATCAAGCAAGTAAAACAGAGCATTAATAAATGGGACAAGGATGCATTGGATATAAGCAACGGGCTGGGTTGCGTTACGTTTATTCTTGTATTTATTGTTATATTTTTTATATATGCGGGTATAAACGCAGCAATAAACGGTACGGTAGCCGGTATCTTTATAGTAGACTCTATTATACTAATAGCATCAATATGGTTTAATGGCATGAGAACAAAAGGCCAACAGCAAATGTTGTATATCAAAACAGATATGGTTGTTGAGTTGGAAAAGCATTTTGAAAAGATTAAAAAGCCCGGGGAAAATTATGTCCCCTCTATGATACTGACAAAAGACAAAGATGGAAAGGAATTCCCGACAGATTGTCGATTTAATATTATTTTTGATAATGTATCGGCTGATTTTTACGGAATTCTGGCTCAAATTAATATAAATGATGTAAGCGGCACTAACTATCCTTATTTTTATTGTGTCATAACGGCTAAGAACGGCTATGGGCTTGGTAAATATACAAACCGGTTAGTCGTTCCAAAGGGCATCACTGTAGAGTTTTCGAAAGACGAGGGAGCTGAAGTTATTGTTATTCGTCAAATCACAACAAAGAATTCGGGATACCATACAAATACAAATGCTTGTAATGACATATTGGAATTTTCTTTGAGTTTAGCAAGAAAAGTACTGGGGAAAGATATTTGACTGAATGCCAAATAAGGACCACTATTAAGAAATGATGCAGTGGTATTAATAAGCTGCATTATTTTTTTATTCTTGATTTAAATCAAGTTAATTCTGCAAGATTCTTTATAAAATAAAATTAACAAAAATGATAATGTAGATAAGAAAGAGGAGATAATATATCAAAATTAGCATTCAATCAAGCGAAGGATAATAATTTCAAAATATTAGCGCAGTATGTGCCGATTGTATCTTTCATATCTAAAGTGAGTCGAAATCGCGATAATTTGCTCGACTATAAATTATTTGATATAATATTTGATATAATAATA
>CAYWXN010000091.1:3949-7017 GCA_964462075.1 uncultured Ruminiclostridium sp.
CATTTTACCACATTTACACATACACTCAGAGCGAGCCGATTCCCGATAAAATCTATTTTTCTATAATGGAAATACTATCCTGATAATGCTTATGAGAAGGTGATATTCAGCATACTGGGAGGATTATACTTTTAACCATTTGTTACATGTAATAAATAAGCGACTTCGGGTTTATATTTTATAACATTGTGGCACCATAATTAATGATATAAAATCATAGTATAATACACGTTTCGTGTGATTATGATAATTTAACAAGGAGGTCTTTGTATGACTGGCATCGCCTTAGTAATTGCATTTGTTATTGCAATTGCACTAATGATTATTGCGATTTCAAAGTTCAAGATTCATCCATTCCTCTCTATTATGGCGGTATCACTACTTTTTGCAATTGTTGCGGGAATTCCCATAACCGATGTACCCGGTGTAATCGGCACAGGGTTCAGCAACACATTCAAAAGCATAGGCATTGTAATTATTTTCGGAGCACTGATTGGTACATTGCTTGAAAAGTCCGGAGCGGCACTGAAAATGGCTGACCTTGTTGTTAAAGTTGTCGGCAAGAAAAATCCGGAGCTTGCCATGTTGATAATGGGTTGGATTGTTTCGATACCGGTGTTCTGTGATAGCGGATTTGTTATACTCAATCCAATAAGAAAGGCATTGGTAAGACGTACCGGAAAATCGTCTGTAGCATGTACTATTGCTCTTTCTTTGGGACTGTATATATCTCACTGCTTTATTCCGCCGACACCGGGTCCTATAGCAGCAGCCAATACTCTATATGAGCAAGGGCTAAAGCAGGATACAAACTTATTATTTGTAATATTAATGGGTACTGTCTGTTCCATTCTGCCTTTGATTGCAAGCTATATTTTTGCTAAGTATATTGGCAAAAAAGTAAAGGATCGTGAAGAATTAGGCGAAGACAGCGAAGAAGTAGTTCGTTCTTATGAAGAGCTTGTTGCCAGCTATGGCAAATTACCTAACGGCTGGATATCTTTTGCTCCCATAGTAGTTCCAATTTTGCTGATGGCTCTCGCATCTGCTCTTCAAATGGCAGGTTCACCTGTTCCGATAATAACTTTCTTTGGAACTCCTATAATAGCCATTGCCGTAGGAGTATTACTGGCAATTATACCTCTGTCTCAGCAAAATATGATGAAGGACTTTTACGAACTTACCAATGAAACACTCAAGGTTTCTGGTCCAATTCTTTTCATCACAGCAGCTGGCGGAGTTCTTGGAAATGTAATTGCATCTTCCACATTAGTAGATTTTATAAAAGCAAATTCTGCAGTGCTTTCATCATTGGGGTTGTTATTCCCGTTCCTGTTATCGGCAATATTGAAGACTGCTCAAGGTTCTTCTACTGTTGCACTAACCACGACTGCAGGTATAATTGCACCTATGATGGCGATCTTAGGAATTACTACGCCTATGTTGGCTGCATTGACGGTAATAGCTATAGGTGCAGGAGCAATGACTGTCTCGCATGCAAACGACAGTTATTTCTGGGTTGTTACAAACTTCGGAAACATGAAGGTTGAGGATGGTTACAAAACACAGACACTGGGCACACTTGTTGTAGGTATAGCATCAATAATAAATGTGTACCTTGTATACCTTTTTATTATGTAGCATTGATACTTGAGGCGGGGGATATACCCCCGCTCTATCGGCTGCTTAAGGGGTGGGAACATTTTATTCGTATTATCTTGTCTTAATAAGATGTGTGCCGAGGCTTCAGCTCCGGCTTCTTCTTAAAAATAATTATTTAATGAGGTATACATAATTTATTGTTTAGTCCTTATTAAGTCAGGAGGGAATCCTTATGAGCATGAGGATTGATGCAAACAAGATAATAGAATCGGCTATTAATTCGGCACTCCCAAATAACGCAGTAAAAAAAGCTTTGCAGGATGAGGACTTCTCGGGTGGCAGATTGGTTTTAGTATCTATAGGCAAGGCTGCCTGGTCTATGGCACAGTCTGCGTGTGAGTTTCTGGGCAGCAGAATTAACGAAGGTATAGTAATAACAAAATATGACCATTCTCAAGGTGACTTACAGAATATTAGAATTATGGAGGCGGGGCACCCAATTCCCGATGCTAATTCCTTCGCAGCTACAGAAGAGGCAATAAAAATGGTATCCGGACTGTCGGCAGAAGATAAGGTGCTGTTCCTGATATCGGGCGGTGGTTCAGCCCTGTTTGAGAAGCCCTTGATCAATAAAAATGAACTCGAATCTCTAACTAAGCAACTTCTTGCCTCAGGTGCTGACATTATTGAAATAAATACAATTAGAAAGCGTCTATCGACGGTAAAGGGCGGAAAGTTCGCAAAGCTTTGTGAACCGGCTCAGGTTATCTCTGTGGTTTTGTCTGACATAATCGGAGACCCGTTGGATATGATAGCTTCGGGACCTGCATACCCTGATACATCAACTTCAGAGCAGGCAATTGAGATAATACACAAATATGGAATAACTGTGTCTGCAGAAATATCTGAATTATTAAGAATAGAGACTCCCTCTAAATTAAATAATGTTCGGACTAAAATTACAGGCAGTGTTACCCAGCTTTGCTATGCAGCAGAGCGTACATGCCGGGAACTCGGTTATGAGCCGATAGTGCTTACAGCAAGCCTTAGATGTCAAGCCAGAGAAGCAGGCAGCTTCCTTGCCTCAATTGCTCAATACTACAATTCAACAGAAAAGTCACTTGCTTTCATAGCAGGAGGTGAAACAGTTGTACAGTTGAAAGGTAAAGGTAAGGGGGGCAGAAATCAGGAACTTGCACTATCAGCTGCAGACGGAATTTCAGGGCTTAAGAATGCAGCGGTTTTTTCAATAGGCTCAGACGGAACAGACGGACCGACCGATGCGGCAGGAGGATATGTGGATACAGACACAAAGAAGCTCCTGGCGCAAAAAGGTATTGATATATTCGAAACATTGGAAAACAACGATGCATACCATGCACTCCAGGCCAGTGACGGGCTTATTATCACAGGCCCCACGGGAACAAATGTAAACGATTTATCGGTGTTGCTGATAAAAAGATAAT
>CAYWXN010000092.1:0-6943 GCA_964462075.1 uncultured Ruminiclostridium sp.
GCAGCCCTTTTCCACAAAATCCAGGCATAAAAGTTCATGCCCTTCGGTCTGTGTTTTAAATATCTCCAGCATAGGACTCACCTGCTTTCTACATAATCACCCCTCTATGAGTCTGCAAAAAAACATAAGCGGTAAACTAAAAGTCTTAATACAAAGTAATCCCTAAATTAATGCTCCAACATTGAAAAAAGCCCGCCGGAGCGGACAAAATCATTATTTCCCATAATGATCACACTCCCATCATCGAGCTTTGGCACTATACGGCTTAGGTATTAACCAGCTGCATTAAACAAAACCTTAATTCGGTAATGTCTGTTTACCCATTGGAGTCTCTCGACTTTTCCGGGCAGCAGCGTTTTTCCGTATAGGAGCCTCACCTAATAGAGAACAACTTTACTTGTAATCATCTCAATTATAGACATTATTACAGGGAACGTCAACTAAAATGTTACACCCCATTATGCATTAAAAATCATTTAATTCATTTTATCCCAGATATAATACTTTTTGATTTGTTACTTTATTATATTGGTTAAAGATGGTATTATATACATAGACGGGAAACTCAGATTTCCTTAATAGGTGTGTTCTATATGCGGATTGGTATTATTATAGGAACCTTAGAGGATAAATACTATAACAGAATAACAGAGTATAAGACTCAGGATTTTTCATTAAAAACTCATTTGATAGTGTTTAATTGTGCCGATTTTGATAATGGGTTGTCTTCAAACTATTTATCCGGAGCGCTTTGCAAAATTGCTGAATCTGAGTGTCTCGACGGCATAATTATAGCGCCGGGCACTTTTATATGCAATAATATCGTAGAATTAATATATGAGATGATAAAAAGAACGTCCAAGCCCATAGTTTCTGTGGGGGTTCCAATAGACGGAATCCCATCAATAGCTCTCGATGATATTGCAGGTTTTGATAAAATTATCTCTCATTTAATATCACATAATATTAAGCGTTTATCATATATAGGCGGTCCTCTGTCAAGTCCTTTTTATTCTATTCGTTATAAGGCTTTTCTAAACTCAAAGGAAAAATTAGGCGTTGAAGTTCCTCCTGACTTAATACTTGAGGGAACAGGCAGCTATATGTCAGGCTATAATTGTGCAAAAAGGCTTGATCCTCTAATAAGAAACGGTACCGTAGAAGGTGTTATTTGTGCTGATGATCATATTGCACTTTCAGCAATCAGGTACTTTATTGACAATAACATAGATGTGCCCGGTGATGTAAAGGTGTCCGGATTTGATAATACAAGTACTGCCTTCGGCTCTGTTCCTTACTTAACAACCATTGACAGAAATTTTAAACCGACTATTGAAAAAGCCCTTACTGTTTTGTTTGAACAAATTTTCGGTAATAGCGGCATTCAGACATATTTTCTTACTCCGGAGCTAGTAACAGGAACAACCTGCGGATGTGAGGAAAAAGCCCAGATTAAAAATAATATATACATTCCCTTAACAAGGCTTCATGGATTAAGAGGTACTCTTCAAACATCAGCGTACAATGAGATTACTCAAAGACTGACAAAGCATCTTACCGACAACAATATCTCCCAATGCTATATAGTTAATTACTGTAACCCCATTGTATTTAATGATCCGGCAATTGCATTCGAAACGCAGAAAGCAACTTTGTATTACGGCTTTTCCAATGGTGAGGTAATTACCTACGCAAAACCTTTTTCGACTATAGATTTTCTCCCGAGTCAATTATTAAATAAAGTAGAAGAGAAGATGCTAATTAGACCAATAATTTTTAATAACATATCTTTTGGGTTTTTATTAGTTTCGGTATCAAAGCATATTGCACAGTTGATTAACGATTTAGGTGATGTATTATGCCAACATTTTTCGAGTCTATATTATGAGCAAGAGATTCTTAGTCTTAAAGAGGAAAACGCTGAAACCCATGAAAGCCTTATGCTTTCGAATAGACGTCTAAATGAATTAACTGTAAAAGATAACCTTGACAAGCTTTTAAATGTACGTTTCCTTGCTTCGAATATGTTACAGAAACGCCAGGGAACAACCGGAGAATATATTTTAATTATAGTGGAAATAGAAAACTATTCTGAGATAAATGAACGCTTTGGTTTTTCTGAGGGCGAGTATGTTATTTCGTCTGTCTCAAAAATCCTTGCCGGTTCAATTAGAGAAGACGATTATTTGTCCCATCAAAGCTTTGAGCGTTATATCCTGCTGGTTAAGAACATCCAAAGCGATCCCATACAAGCCCTCAATAAACGATTTAAAGCAGCCCTTGATGAAGTGAACCGAACAAATGGCAAGCCTTACAATATCAGCTTTTGCTGGGGACATGCATATGCAAATATCGAAAGTAATATAGATGATGCATACATTAAAGCCGAAAAACAGCTATTAGAGTCACGACAGCATAGGGTATAGGCCCATAGAGTCGCGGGATATCTTAATTTAGTTATTTATTCAATTACTTCTTTCTAATATCCAGTTTTGAATAGTTTCCCTGACCTTCTCCCTGTCTTTGTCATGGTGAAGTTCGTGATAACAGCCTTCCCATTCTATATATGTGCATGTACTAGGTGCATTTTTAACAAATGCCCTGCTTCCTTCTATTGAGCATATATGGTCTTCTGTCCCATGAAGCAATAACAGTTCCGCATGCTCCTCATGAGCTTTTCCCAGAATGTCCTTGGCTGAATCAAAACAATCCAAGCCGGTTTTTACCGAAACATAACCGTGATACAAACCATCTCTATCAACATCAATCTGGCTTTGGTCACCGGAAAGATACTTAGTATCAAGTCCGTTCTTTATGCATAAATCAGGAACAATTTTAGAAAGCAGTCTCATAGCAAAAACCTTCGAACCGGATATTTCATTATATAGAGTTATCCATGGCGAAGTTATAATATATCCTCGAGGTCTGAATTTTCCGCACAGTCTGTGATGAAGTGCAATATTGCCTCCCATACTATGCCCGTATACAAATAAGGGTGCGTTTGGATATATATTTTGCACCATCATACAAAATGAGTCCACATCATCTAATATTAGACTTCTTGGGGCTGTATGCCCTCTTTTCCCGGGAGACTTGCCGTGGCCCCTTAAATCTATGCCAAAAACACCTATCCCCTGAGAGGCAAGATTCTCGGCAAGTTCACCGTAGCGTTTCATATGTTCACCAAGACCGTGGATAATGATCACAACTGCTCTGATACTATCCTTATTATCAGGTTCCCATGAATATCCCTGAAGCTTAGTTCCATCAGCAGTATTTAATATGAAGTTATTGATCATAAAAAATCACCCTATATTATTTACCCCTTTTATGATGATCTCAACAATCAATCCTGTCTGAGTGCATTAATAACACTTAGCTTCATAGCTCTTCTGGAAGGCAAAAGCCCCGCCATTAAGCTGGCAATAGGTGAAAAAGCCAACGCTACTGCCGATAGCCAAATAGGTATGTATGAAGAATCCAGCTTAACTTCACCCTCCGGTGTCCAAATAACAGAGCTCCCTAAATTTACATTGAACTTATTTAATAAGAAGGATAAAAGGTAACTGAGGGCTACCCCGAAGATTCCGCCGAATACACCTATCCACCAAGCTTCCATCATAAATAACTGCTTAATGTCCTTGAGCCTGGCTCCTATAACCTTTATAATACCGATTTCACGGGTACGCTCATAAATAGACATATACATGGTGTTGGCAATACCGATAGCTGCAATTACAAATGACATTATACCTATTCCCAATAGTATCTGTCGCAAGCCTGCTGATTGCTGTTTCATATCATCAAGCATTTGTATTGGGCTGTAGCACTCATAGCCATACTCTTTTATTTTATCCATGATATTAACTACCTCATCAATATCATCAGATTTAACAATTACACGCTCATAGCCCGGATCACCGCCGCTGCCCGATCCTCCGATTGCAGAAACCGAAACGGCCCCATAACTATAGACCATTTTCCCGCCGTCACCCGATGAATTTCCGTTTTGTTTATTCCACTTTTCCATTTCCTTCCGGTATTCTTTCACAGTATCAAATGGCATTATAATTGACCAATCGTATTCCGAGCCGCTTTGGCCTACTGTACCTACTGCCTCAACCTTAACGGGCTTGGCCTTTACCTTCGGTTGAGTAACCCCCGGCTGTGGCTTTTCCCCATAATTCATGTCCCAGCTTACTGTGACTTTTTCCCCCATGAGATTAAAGCCTTCAGGAGCAGGCTCCCAGCGATAACGGGAGGCTTTTGGGTTATAGAAATTCTGGGCGACATATTGACCAACCACCATATGATTGGTATCCCCTTCCTCTAAGGGTCGGCCTTCAATGATGGGAATGTCCAGAAGTTTAAACATATCAGCCCTGATACCTATTATATTGGCATAACTGACATATTTATCGGCCATCATCTTAAGATTAAGATTTATTACCGGAGTGGCTCCCTGTACGCCTTTTATCATTTCAAACTTGGCAATCATGTTATCATCCAAAGCCGGGATATCTTTTCCGTCCGGGGTCTTTCCACCCTGGTTGTAATTATAGACCTGTATCTGCATTATATTACCCATCTGGCTGACCTGAGCCATAAAATTTCTTTCCATGGCAATACCCAAAGAGAGCATGATTACAATGGCACAACAACCAATCATAACTCCCATAATTGTCAGAAAGGTACGAAGCTTGCGCCGCCATAAATTTTTAATGCTTAGAAAGAGCGTATCGGTTAGCTTCATTAAAACTCAAACTCCTTGTCTTTCTTGCGTTTACGTCTCACTAGTATAATTGTTACCACAGTACCTATAACAACAACGCCAAGTATAATGTAGAACCATACACTTTTGAAAAAGCTCTTTTCTGTAGGTTCTTCCATGCCGGGCATTCCGGGTTTGCCCTGGCCGTCCACAGGAAAGTCCTCCCCTTCAGGTGGCATCATCATTTCCATGACATTCATTGAAATTTCTTTGACAACCTCCTGAACCTCACCACTGGCATTCTCATACTGAAACACAATTCTGCCATTAGCTGGTCCAACCATCATTGGAATAAGGTTTAGCTCGAAATACTCTACTCTTCCAGATTCAAAATTACCAAAGTAATTGCTCTTTGGCTGCGCCTCAAAATCGCCTTCAACATTTAGCTTCACATTGTAAATATCCGTTTTCCCCAAATTGTACATTTCAAAGCCCATATAAACAGGCTGACCCATATACGCTTCCGGCGGCACTGAAATATCTGAAACTTCAAATCTGGATGGCTGATATACGGGTATTCCGATTACCTCGGTAGCTGTATGCTGTGTTCCTAAATCATCTTCATACTCAAAGGCTATACTCATGGTATAAGTTTTTGATTTGGCATCGGGAATAGTATAAAGGGTTACATCCCAGGTTGATGTTCCCTGCGGGTTAATTTTGTCTATATAGAAGGTGTTACTGCTGCCTACCGGAGTAAAGACATTTCCTGTCTCGCTGGAACTTTCGGTTACAGAAAAACTACCTTTAATATTGCGAACCAATCTTGTGTTGTGAGTATTTAAAAACTCCATGCTCAAATTGAAATTTTCTCCGGCATTAACAAGGGTGGGCACGGAAGAATAGCTTTTTATTATTATCTTCGGAACATTTTTACCCTCTTTATCTTCCCCCGTGGAATCCGAATCAACAAACACCGATATTGCCTGGGAAATTGCAGTTTGGTCCTCATTATCTACCGGTTCAACCCTTATGGTAATGGGGACACCGCCTCTTGCGGCATCGGGCTTTGGCTGGAAGCTAAAACTAATATCTTTTGTTTCGCCCATTTTCATGCTTTGAATAATATGCAAGTTCTGAGAAACAGGCAGTAATTCAGCCGTTCCGTCTGCTGTTATCTTTACCTGACCGGAATCATATGCACCGTTATTTTTAACCTTCACAGTTACATTGAAGGTTTCACCCGGCTTTACCGTTGTCATTGAAGACTTTACCTCAAGAACCTCCAGAACTGTCCCTCCGCCGCTGCCGGCTATGGGAATCCAGATTTCCTGCTCCTCATTTATCACTGTTCCTTTTTCGTCAGTATAAACAAGAGCGAATGTAATTGGATGGCTCCCACCTTTTAATGACTTAGATGCCATCAGAGAATAACTTAAGTTCCTGGTTTCATTTCCATACAATCTGTCAAAATCAGTACGTCCTGCGCCGGATACAAGAGTAAAGGTATCCTGTGAAAGACCTTTTAGCGATATTTTTATATCCTTAGCAGAAAGATTTCCGTCATTCTTTACCGTTAAGGGCAGTTGGAATGTGCTTCCGGCACTTGCGGCGATGCTGTCTGTTGGTGTTAAAACAATTTTGCAGTTGGTCAGATAATTAAGCACCTTCAAGTAAACAGTAAATTTTTTCGTCTCTTCATAGCTCCATGTATTTTTATATGTAAGCTCAAAAGTAAGTGGTTGTATTCCCTCTTTTGCATATTTATCGGTTTCCACTGATACTTCAATTTCAGTTGATTCATTTCTATCAATTTTTTTAATAGGTGTTTGGGTGATAGGTTTAACTGAAGCAAACGCAGTATATTCGCTGTTATAAATCGGGGTAAAAATGACTTCTTTTGCAATTGATTCTGTACTAATATTTTTCAGTGTTATTACGACATTTGCAGTTTTTCCCGCATATAGAACATTGTCTTCTACTGTGGCAACAATATTTGGCATTATCTGAGATAGGTCAGGCAGCGGAGGATAATCTTCGGCATACACCTCAAGCTTCGTTCCTATCGAAGATAAGACAGCTGTAATCAGAAAAACAAGCAGGATTAGGGTTGTTCCAGTTCTTTTAAGCATCATTCTTTTCATCATGCAAATCCCTTCCATTCTCAATCTTTTCTATCTTGCCGTCGCGAATATTGATAATGCGCGAAGCGTATCCGGATATTTCATTATC
>CAYWXN010000093.1:0-1344 GCA_964462075.1 uncultured Ruminiclostridium sp.
ATCAGTCTGGCATTTTTTATCTCAGTCTCTTTGAAAAACAAATACCCCATAACAGGTGCCACACCCATAACCTCATACTTGCTTTCTTTTAGATATAGAGTGATAAAATCATCCAATATCTTTTCGACCTCTGATATGCCATCCTCATTATTAGCGACTTCATTGAGCTTATTTGAAAGCTTGTCATAGCCAATGTCTTTAAGTACTGCAAACAGCTTATCCAGCCCTTCATTCACCATTTCTTCAAACACTTCGGTTTTGATGCTTCCACTTTTTATCCAAGCCTTACGTATGAAATCATCGGGCTTCTTAAGCAGCTTTGACCTTATAAATATTCGAATGTTAGCCGTATCAATCATCATATTTATAAGCTTTATCAAGACAGGATCTTCACTTTTTTCGGCATCAGCCATCATTTCAGCATAACTGGCGTTATCCAGAATAAAGTCAATAAGCTGGGGATCTCCTGTTTTGTTAAAGGCCTCTTCACCTGCCATAATAGCCTGACCGAATGTTTCGGAGGCACCTTCGAATTTTCTGTCAGTCATAAATTTAAGAAGTTTGGTCGGTTCAATGGTGCCCATATCGGAAAGTGTTTCTTTAACATCGATTTTCAAAAATTCTGCTTTTAATATGAGTTTGGCATTAAGATAATCATACCTCTTCTTAAAAAGGTCAATTACAAGTGGGTCCGGAATAATTTCCTCAATAAAGTCATAGGCCTTCTTAAGCTCTGAGGAAAGAAGCTTCTCTATATCCTCTGTACCCTCTTTGCCGCTGTTTGGGTTTTCACCGGAATAGCCGGCCTCGGCCAAAAGCTTTATAGCATCGGCAGAATCGGTGATATCAAAAAGCCGCTCCAATCTGCTTAAAGACAGAAGCTTTGATTCTCTGACGCGTATTCGAGCTGTGGCATAAGCATAACCCTCTTCTTTGATTCTGGCCATACAAACTCCTTTACTATGAGTCAAGGGGACGGTGACTTTGACTCAACCGACAAGCCCTTTCTACTCGTTGAATAATATCTTGGCTACCTCGGACTCCAAGTTTGGTCTTTGCATGTTTAAAATAATCTCCAAGGTACAATTTACTTCCATATCACCATAACGAAGAATAAAACCACCAGATGAATTAAGGGAATCCTTCGCTAAACTTAATGCAGCCGATAGACCTTTTGTCTTGAGCTTACCGTTTATTTCGGATATAAATCCTTCGCCCAAACGCTTTTTGTCTCTTTCATTGAAAACAATAATCCCATCCCCGTTTTTTACGGTATCAAGAATAATGCCTTCTATAAAGAGCTTATATTTGTCATCCGGCATATCGGACAGATTTTTTAAAGCA
>CAYWXN010000093.1:1354-6819 GCA_964462075.1 uncultured Ruminiclostridium sp.
CAAGGTCAAAAGCCTCATTAATGCACTCTTGACGTACTTTAAGTATGTTTTTTCTATCTTCCATACTTTCAGCTGCCTGATAGCGTTGCTTAATAAGAGCTGCCTCTTCCTTGGCTTTTTCAGTTATTAAAGTTGTCTTCTGAAAAGCCTCCTTTTCAGCCTCTGCAATAATGCTTTTAGCTTGTGCGTTGGCCTCGGCTAATATCTTATCATGCAGACTTCTGGCATCTGTCAGTATTCTTTCTTTAATTTTTTCGGCTCCATTCATTTCATAAGCCCCTTCAATTATTAATACAATAAGTTAATGGTCTTGTTTTTCATATAAAATGCTCAGATTCGTGTTAGATCTGTCCTAACATAAGAATAGAAACAACTAAGCTCAATATAGCAAACATTTCAACCATGAGCGCGTAAATAATTGCGTTACCTAGAGCTTCGGGTCTTTTAGCAACCAAATGTATGCCTGCTGTGGCAACCTTGCCCTGCCATATCGCAGATACATAACCTACAATACCGACAGGAAATCCTGCGGCCATAAGTGATAAACCTGTTTCAAGAGTCGTAACACTTGATAATTTACCAATGATCATAAATGCAACAACGAATCCATATATGGTTTGGGTTGCAGGAAGTGCCTGCAGAATCATAGTTGCCGTAAATCTGCTTGGCTCTTCGGTAATAACACCTGCGGCAGCCTGACCTGCAATTCCGCATGCTTTAGACGATCCGAGACCTGCAACCAAGAATGCGATTACCGCACCTAATATTGCATATACTTTCGGGTTTAAAAACAAATCTACAAATCTTAAGTCCATAGTGAATTCCTCCTGATAATATTAATTATTATATCCCGGTTTTTTGTCCGGAATTAAGAAGCGCTTTTGATTCATAGTCTACAACAACATATTTTGTCTTAGCTTTAAACGGATTAAATGCCACTCCGCCACCGTCAAGGAACTTTCCAAAGAATTCCAAAAACTGTAGTCTGCAGGAATGCACATAAGCCCCCAGAGCATTTAATGCGAAGTTTAATGTGTGCCCAAAAATAAGCACTATCACAGTAAGAGTAAATTTAATAACAATGCTGTCTCCAAAAGAAGATGCCAAAGTATTTACGATTTCGCCTATAATACCGGAAGCAAGTCCCAGCGCGAGAATTCTAGTATATGATAGACAATCGCTGAAAAAGCTCACCACATCATAAAGCTTGGGTAACCCACCAAATATTTTTCCAAATAAATTCTTAGATTGCCTTCCTGAGGTGAGCAATACCAAAGCCAGTCCTATTACAAAAACATAGTATCCAGCCTGTACAATCCCGCTTGAAGATGGAATTGTTAGGCCGGGAGCAAAAGGAAGCAGAATCATAATAAAACCGGTGAATAAAATATAGACAAACCCAACATCACAAACAGCATCTAAAATCTGGCCTTTGCGTATAAGATTTAAGGCCTTCATAAATAGTCCTGAATACATGTGAATAATTCCTATAAGTATGGAATAGCTCATCATTAGTTCGGGCTTCTCGGTAGGTACAATCCACAGAGCTGTTTTTGTCAGAGATGATATACCAAACCAACTGCCGAAAAGGAACCCGGCCAAAATAGTGGCTAAGCCGCAAATGAATAAGAGTTTGAAGAATTGTCTGGTTTTATCTTCCATACGAAATTTCATAAGAGCAAATCCCGTCACTAGAGCAATAAGAATACCGTAGCCACCGTCACCTAACATGAGTCCGAAAATAAAAGTATAAAAGGGTAAGGTAATGGCTCTGGGATCAATTTCAAGACTGGAAGGCAAACCGTACATTTCAATAACCGGGTTGATTGCTTCAATTATGGGACCATTTTTAAGTAAAACAGGGAATTCCTCATCCTTGGCTGGTTCTTCTATGCTCACAGCACAGTAAAAATGCTCATTAATATATTCTTCTACCTTTACTGAATGCTCTGCCGGAAGCCAGCCCTTCAATAAAAATGTTTTATTTGTGGAAAGCAAACGACTTTTAGCCTCAATGCGGGTTTTTTCGGCCTGAAACGCATCCGAAATAATCTCCAAATCTTCTCTTTTTGAAGCTAGTTCAATAATAAGCGCCTTTTTGTTGTCCCGCTCTGTTTCCAGACTTTTCAGGCTGGTTTTTAGTTTTTCTTTTCTTTCGTGAGCAGTGCCCTGCCCTTCCCGAATATTTATACGATTCCAGCTCCATGCTCTTAATAGCTCCATTATATCTGATTCGGAAGTCTTCATTCCAAAAACAACCGCATAATGAGTATCTTCATTACTCTTCGCTATTGTTAGTGCTGATTCCGGAAACTCAACTTTTAGGTTTTCCTCAAAGGCTTTTAGGTTTGTCCTGCCAGGCAAACTACCTGTTTGTATAAATGTATAGCGTGTATCTGTAAGCTCCAAAGGCATGTCTAACTTAAGCCAAGGCTCCATTGAATCCAGATGACTTCTCAGATTATTTTCTTCACTTTTTAATCGTGCTAAATCATCTTCAGCATTGATAATTTGAGCAGCATAGCTCATTAGCTCATCACTTTTGTCGATTCTTTTATCATATTCAACCTCGGATATAACACGCCTAGCCGATAAAAAAGGCTTCTTTACGGGAGCATGCCTGCTTAAAATATCTATTGCCCGCTCCAGCTCAGATATACTCTCATCTATTTTTGCCAAATCTGATACAACATTTAAATTATATGCACTATCGCCAAGATTCTCTTCCGGTTCTTCCTGGTCTATTTCCAATACCCCAAACTTAAGCAGCGATTTTAGTAAAGCGGATCGTTCCTCAGTAAGCCCCAGAACAGCGATTTTATTCATCTTTACCACTGCCACGGCTAACTCACAATCCTTTCTATAATATATTCTGCTGCTTTATTAATTCTTTCTTTGGATCTTAACCTGATTTGCTCCTGTGAATGACTCTTAGAATCGGCCTGTAAATTTGCTTCCTCTACAGCTTCGTCTCTGGCTTTCTGAATCAACTCATCTGATAGTTTTTCACCCTCTAATAAAGCCTTCTCCAAAATCTCGGAGGCATTTTTTCTAGCCTCGGTTAAGATAAGCAGGGCCTTTTGTTTTGCTTCATTTTCCAGCTTTGAAGCTTCTTCTTCACTTTCGATAATACCTTGAAGAATGGTATTCATTAGTACCCTCCCATTTTATTAAATACTCGTTATACAGTTTCTACCACCATTTTTAGAATTATATAGCGCTTCATCAGCTTTTTTTATTACATCATAACCTGTTTTTAATAAGTCTGTTTTCTGGGCTAATCCTATACTAACTGTAATATTTATTTTCCCCTTACCCTTTGAATATTTACTTATTTTATCTGGCTTTTCTATTGGTCTGTTATCCGATCTGACAATAAATGGCCTTCGCTCTATAGCTTTGCGTGTTCGCTCTAATTGAGGTATTATCTCATTATAGCCCTTTCCGATGAAAAGCACAACAAATTCCTCTCCACCATATCGGAATACTTTTGCCTTGTTTAATGTTTTATTAATAATGGATGCTACCATTTTTAAAACCTCATCCCCAATATCATGCCCATAACTATCATTTATTTTCTTAAAATGATCCAAATCTACCATTGCTATAGCATATTTTCTGTTTCCGAATTTCAAGAGTTCCTGTTCAAGAGCTCTTCTGGATAATACTCCGGTAAGTGTATCATAGAAAGCCAAAGAGTATGACACATCAAACATTGCAATAACCATAATAACGAAAATTGCTGAAGTAAAGATTGCTACTAATAAGATCCTATTTGAAAAATAAAAGGATATTATTGAGGTTATCAGAACCGCTACATATATAAGGTCCATATACCGATTCTTAAGCAAATAACATGACAGCATAAGACCTACAACCAATATATATATAACCACAGCAGGCACTTTTATTCCTATATAGACCTGGGATATGCCCTGGGTAACAGGAGCACTTGATTTTATCTTAATATTTATAAAAACCCATAAAAGCTGAGCTGAAACAATTATAGCTTTGTTTATGCCATAGTTGCTGAAAATGCCTCTTTCTTTAGAAAAGCTAAGCCAAATAATATTTAAAGGAAAAAGTATGCTAAGCATGGTTACTGCTTCAACCAGCATAGGAAGATGTTCCTGTGATATGCTAATAAAAATATATGAAATCAAAATAAAACAGACTAAATAAAATGAATTGCTATTCTGATACCAGACACTCATAAAGATGACTAATAAGGCTATCACATAAGGAATAACCTTTATCAGGGATTGGGTAGCATCGCTGGAAGACTCTGCCTTGGCGGCTAGCGCCCAAGCAACCAATATTACTGATATTGGTGCCAATACCCCCATCACTTTACGCATTTTATCCTGTGTACCTTCCTAATTCTATGTTATACTTCTATTCTACCTTTTGTTTATGGATTATGCAATATTTACTACTAAAGCAAAAAACTTCAGACATCATGAAAAAATATAGCGAAATAAAAATAATGAGGAAGGACTTTCGCCCTTCCTTTTAGCATCTATTGTCTTCCACACCCGGAAAATCAAATTTTTGAGGCGGGAAGAACTGGTCCAACGGGAATTCGATGCTGTCAAAGATATCGCAAGGGTTCTCATCGGTAGAAGTAATGCACTCCTTGTTGGGGTAGCAGAAATTGAAGGCGGGAATCAAAAGCTGAACAAGGCGTACAAGCTTGATGATTGAGAAAATACCCAGAGTTATGACAACTCTTCTCTGTGGTCCGAGTATGGCATTTACCTCGCTTCTTTCATCATCGCATCCGCAATGGTGTTTATCATGTACTCTCTTAATACGGGTATTTAGAACCAGAGGTTCTGCAACCTCCACTTTAATAATGGGGAGATTATCCTGTTCTATCAACCCACCACAACCGTCGTTGCATCCTTCGCATACCATAGGCAGAGGATGGTTCAAATCAACGCTCTTAAAAATCTTGATTTTACCTTCGGATCCAAAGAGAATCACTGTCTTTGAAAACCATATGAAGCCTACCTTTGGACTTGAATTAACGATATTTCCCGTAACGTCCTTGTAGCAGAATTCACATACTACACGAATTTTATAACGTACGTTAACAGTAAAAAAGCCTCTCTTAAAAGGAACATCTTCAAGATCTGCCAATACTGCCACAACTTCTGCATCTTTTGTCTTTACCTTGATTGCATTATTGATGAGATCCTGTACATTGTCTACAAAATCAACAACCGCATCCTCAATACAATCTTTTTCACGGCAATTGTCATATACCTTTTCTACATGAACACATACGGCTTCCCGTAGCTTGCATATGTCTTCGCCGCATATAAGTCCCGGAACTACTTGTTCTTTACAGCCCATTTTATCAGTCCTCCATTTCAGATTAATTGCCTTCACATTGTCATAATATGCCTTTTAGATGAATTGGTTACTGAGAGTAATATTAAGTTCAGGACATAAATATGAAT
>CAYWXN010000094.1:0-6804 GCA_964462075.1 uncultured Ruminiclostridium sp.
TCAAGTGGCGCAGCCGCATTAGGTGCTTTAAGCGAAGATCCTAAAATCTTCGGTAAGGCTTTCGTTTTCGTCGGTTTGGCCGAAGGTATCGCAATATACGGGCTGATAGTGTCAATTCTCATTCTGAACGCTTAATTGGAGTTTTAATAATGAAGATGTTTCTTATAAGCGACAATATTGATACAAAAATAGGTATGCGGCTTGCCGGGGTTGACGGTGTAATTGTTAACGGGCGGAAGGAAGCTTTATATGCTTTAGAGAATGCCATGGCAGATAAAGAGATAGGAATAATTCTAATAACCGAATTGTTAGTTGCTATGTTTCCTGATGTTATCTCTGATATTAAGCTAAACCAATCAAGACCACTAATTGTCGAAATTCCTGACCGACATGGTACAAGACGTCGGCCTGATTGCATTATGGGAAGTGTAAACGAGGCTATCGGAATCAAGTTATGACAGGAATAAAAGAGGTTTTATCGGAATGAAAATCGGCATAGTGGCGGTAGGCAGGAGATGTTTATGAACAAGATAGAGGAAAAGTTTAATAAGTTTTCATATATGGTTATGAAAGAAGCCGATGCTAAGAAAAATGAATTGATATCTCAAGCTGAGAAAGAGAGTATCGAGGCTGTTGCCGAAAAAGAGATATTGTTTTTAAAAAAGGCTTACAGTAAAATTCATGAATCCTTGGTCAAAATTGAGAAAGATCATAATGAAGAAGTTTCAAAGGCCATATTAGCAAGCAAGCAAGCACTTTTTAATCGACGGGAGGAAATTTTGCAGCAGGTGTTTTCTAATGTCAGAAAAGAGCTTGAGGCATTTAAAAGCAATGATGAGTATAAGAGCTACATGATTAAAACGATTTTACAGGCATTAGAACAAACCGGGCAGGGAGAGATTCTGATTTATGCAGACAGTGATGACATTCCACTTATTGAAGAAATCAGAACTAAATCGGGAACAATATTTGAATTGTTTGAGAGTGAAGAACAGCTTGTCGGAGGTTGTATAATATGCAACAAGTCTAAGGGACTGAGGTATGACTACTCATTTATTAATGGTTTAGACGCTGAGAGAACTTCATTTTTGGAGAACTATGGGCTTTCAATTGACTGATATTAAACCTAAATCACATACAAAACTGAGGGTGGATAGATGGAGAACACATCACACGGAACTATATATGGAATAAATGGTCCGGTTATCAAGGTTCGCGGAGATCATGCATTTCAAATGCTTGAAATGGTATTGGTGGGACATGACAAACTTATCGGCGAAGTTATCCGTATTTTGGAGACTGAAACCATTGTTCAGGTTTATGAAAACACTACGGGACTTAAACCGGGTGAACCCGTGGTATCAACCGGTAAACTCCTTACTGTTAAGTTGGGGCCAGGTATACTTGGTAATATCTTTGACGGCATTCAAAGACCTCTTGTAAAGATCGCCAAAAACACAGGCATATTCATAAATCGTGGTAGTGTTATGGACAACCTTGACAGAGAAAAGCTATGGGATGTCAGAATGCTTGTTAAGCCCGGTGATTATGTGAGCCAAGGCGAGGTTATTGCCGAGCTGAAGGAGACCGAGTCGGTCAACCATAAGATAATGGTTCCTCCAGGAATTCAGGGAGAGATAATTGAAGCCGTCGCAGATGGCCAATATAATATTGATAGAACAATAGTTAAGGTTAAAGGCGGTAAAGAGTTACATAGCCTTACTCTTGTACAGGAATGGCCAGTTCGTGAGGCGAGACCCTATTATAATAGACTTCCTCTTGATATACCGCTTGTTACAGGCCAAAGGGTCATCGATACTTTATTTCCTATAGCAAAGGGAGGAGCGGCAGCTATTCCGGGAGGTTTTGGTACCGGGAAAACTCTTACCCAACACCAACTGGCCAAGTGGGCAAATGCTGATATTATTGTGTATGTCGGCTGTGGAGAGCGTGGCAATGAGATAACCGAGGTTCTTGAGGATTTTCCGAAGCTCATAGACCCCAGAAGCGGAAGACCATTAATGGAGAGAACAGTGTTAATAGGCAATACGTCAAATATGCCTGTTGCCGCGAGAGAGGCCTCAATTTATACCGGTATAACTCTTGCCGAATATTACCGTGATATGGGATATGATGTCGCAATTATGGCTGACTCAACCTCTCGATGGGCTGAAGCCCTGAGAGAAATATCAGGCAGGCTTGAGGAAATGCCGGCAGAAGAGGGATTTCCGGCATATCTGCCATCAAGACTATCAGAATTCTACGAGAGAGCGGGGCGCGTTGAGAATTTTAATAAAACCATGGGATCTGTTTCTATAATAGGAGCGGTTTCACCCCAAGGAGGAGATTTCTCCGAGCCAGTAACCCAGAATACCAAAAGATTTACCAGATGCTTTTGGGCATTGGACAAGACTTTGGCATATACCCGGCATTATCCGGCTATAAACTGGATTAACAGCTACAGCGAATACAGCGACGAACTTTCCGAGTGGTATAAAGAGAACGCTCATCCGGAATTCATGAATAAGAGAACTCAAATAAGTCGTATTCTTCAGGAGGAAGGAAAGCTATTGGATATTGTTAAGCTTATTGGCAGCGATATTTTGCCCGATGAGCAGAAGCTGGTGCTGGAAACAGCTAAGGTCATCAGACAGGGCTTTTTGCAGCAAAATGCATACCATGAACAGGATACCTATGTTCCTATTCAAAAGCAATATCTTATGATGGACTCAATTTTACGGTTCTATGAGAGAGCTGATAAGCTTGTTTCTATTGGGGTACCGGTATCTGTTATACGAAAATCCGGTGTATTTGAAGAGCTTATACGCATTAAATACAATATATCTAATGAGGATTTCGGTGCCTTTGATGGCCTTAACAATAAAGTGGAGAAGATTCTTGCTGAAATTGAAACAGATTACAAGGCCGTTGAAAGAGTGAGGGATATATGAATGTAGAATACATTGGTCTGAAAGAAATTTCCGGACCGTTAGTAGTAATAGACGGAGTCAAGGATGCTTCCTATGAAGAAATGGTCGAAATCACCGTCGGTAAAAACAAGCGACTTGGCAGGATTATAAAAATTGACGGCGAAATGTGCGTAGTACAGATATTCGAGGGTACACGGGGAGTTTCACTCGGGAATACGCATTCCAGGCTTTTAGGCAAACCTTTAAAAATGCCCCTTTCAATGGAGCTATTAGGCAGGGTGTTGGATGGAATAGGAAGACCTGTAGACAAATTAGGAGAAATTTTTCCTGAGAAAAGCTGGGATATTAACGGTGAGCCGATTAACCCGGTAATGAGAGAATATCCCAGAAATTTTATACAGACAGGCATATCCTCTATTGACGGGCTCACTACCCTTATCAGAGGGCAAAAGCTACCTGTTTTTTCGGGCAGTGGTCTCCCTCACAATCAACTGGCGGTTCAGATCGTGCGTCAGGCAAAAATCGGTGATACCGAAAATGGAAACTTTGCGGTAGTGTTTGCCGCTATGGGTGTTAAGCACGATGTCGCCGAATATTTCAAGCAAAGCTTTCAGAAAAGCGGGGTTTTGGACAGAGTTGTGATGTTTTTGAACTTGGCCAATGACCCTGTTGTCGAAAGGATAGTTACCCCGAGATGCGCCTTAACCGCAGCCGAATATCTGGCATATGAAAAAGGCATGCATGTACTTGTAATTTTGACCGACATGACATCATATGCGGAAGCTCTTCGCGAAATTTCATCTTCCAAGGGCGAAATCCCTTCCAGAAAGGGTTATCCGGGGTATTTATACAGCGATTTAGCCTCAATTTACGAACGGGCGGGTATGGTTAAGGGATGCAAGGGCTCTATTACCCAAATACCCATCCTTACCATGCCAAATGATGATATAACCCACCCTATTCCCGATTTGACCGGTTATATAACCGAGGGGCAGATAGTATTGGATAAAAACCTCACATTCAAAGGAATTTATCCGCCTATCAGTATTCTGCCTTCTCTTTCGCGTCTTATGAAGGATGGTATCGGTGAAGGCTACACTAGAGAAGATCATCCACAGGTCGCTAACCAGCTTTTTGCTTCCTATGCAAAGGTGCAGGAGGCACGTGCATTAGCATCGGTCATAGGAGAGGAAGAGTTAAGCCATACCGATAAGTTGTATATGAATTTCGGACGGGAATTTGAGAGTAATTTTATAGCACAAGATTTTCAAGAGGACAGAAGTATTGAAGACACACTTGATCTTGGTTGGAAACTATTGAGATTGTTACCGAAAGAAGAATTGGATCGTCTTTCACCTGATACTTTAGATAAATACTATGATATTTCCGAATCAGGGGAAGGAGATTTTTAAATTATGGACATGAATCTCTTTCCCACAAAAGGAAATTTGATAATTGCCAAGAATTCTCTTGCCTTGTCTCGTCAGGGCTTTGAGTTGTTGGATAAAAAGCGCAATATCCTTGTTCGGGAAATGATGAACATGATTGATAAGGCTAAAAAGGTGAATGATGAAATTCTTGTTGTCTTCAGCGATGCATATGAAGCCCTTCAGGATGCCAACATCAGCCTCGGTATTTCAGTAGTTCAGCAAATAGGATTGGCCATACCGGAGGAAGAAAGCATACAGATAAGGGATCAGAGTGTTATGGGAGTAGAAATACCTATAGTATCTATTAACGATAGAAAGATGCAGCCTTCTTACGGCTTTCGAATGACTAATGGTACCCTTGATATAGCAAGAAAAAAATTTGAACAGGTAAAGATTCTTTCAGCCCAATTAGCTGAAATTGAAAACTCCATATATAGGTTGGCAACAAATATAAGGAGAACCATGAAACGTACTAATGCGCTAAAGAACATAATGATACCGAAATACGAGAGTATTTCCAAATCCATAGAAAATGTATTGGAGGAAAAGGAGAGAGAAGAGTTCTCCCGTCTCAAGGTTATTAAGAGAGTTAAAGAAAATAAAGACTAATTTTAATTGACATAAGAGAATTGACACTGTATGATAAGAATAATAATTATTTAAAAGCAATGAAGGAACCTCTATAGTTTTTTTTTCCTTTTAGAGAGCCTGTGTTTGGTGTAAACAGGTAGGAATCGAATTATAGGCATCACTCCGGAGCCCGATACCTGAGAGGGATTGTAAGGTATTGCGTTAGCCACGTTACAGGCAAGGGTTTGTCAGAACCTTAATGAGGGCTTTATCTAAAGCCAAATATGGGTGGTACCACGGGTTATAGGCTCGTCCCAGCAACAGGAATAATGTTGTTGAGATGAGCTTTTTATATTTGTATGAATTAAAAAAGGAGGTAAAAGGTATGAATGACAAGATTATTGAGATTGCCCAGCGAATTAGAGGCTTAAGAGAGGATTTCGGCATCTCTGTAACAGAAATGGCACAGCTTGTGGAGGTTACCGAGGAGGAATACTTAAGTTATGAGGAAGGCAAAAGAGACTTTTCCTTTACTTTCCTTTATAAGATTGCGGCTCGTTTAGGTTTAGACATAAGTGAATTATTGACCGGAAGCAGCCCCACACTATCGGTTTACACCCATGTGAAAAAAGGAAAAGGTCTTTCTATTGAGCGTAGAAAGGGCTTTAAATACCAGAGCCTGGCTTATTTATTTAAGAACAGAAATGCTGAGCCGTTCCTGGTTGAGGCTGTTTATGACGAGGCAGCTGATAAGGGAGAAATCATGCAAAGAAATCATGACGGCCAGGAATTTGACTATATCTTAAGTGGATCATTAAAGGTTAAAATCGATGATCATGAGTTTATTATGGAAGCAGGGGACGCTGTATACTATGATGCTTCACACAGACACGGCATGGTTGCGACAAAGGGTGAAACATGTGTGTTTTTGGCTGTGGTAATTAGGGATCAGGACGGGAGGATGGGCTAATGTCAATACTATATAAAGAATACGTAATTGAGACACTGAATAAAGAAGGAAATGTTGAAAAGGTAAGCTTTAAAAAAGATCCAAACTATAACTTCGCTTATGATGTCGTTGACAGGATGGCGACCGAAAAACCTGACAAAATGGCAATGGTCTGGTGTAATGAAGCCGGGGACGAAAAGTTTATCACATTTAAGGAAATGAAAGACTACAGTGATAAAACGGCATCCTTTTTCCAGAGCCTGGGCATAAAAAAAGGTGATGCGGTCATGCTGATCCTAAAGCGACATTATGAATGGTGGTATTGCATGATGGCACTTCACAAGATCGGTGCAATTGCAATTCCGGCAACCAATCAGCTCATGACAAAAGATATTGTCTATCGTATTGATGCTGCCAGTATTAAGGCTGTAGTATGTACCGCTGAAGGACATATATCAGACTTGATCGATGAGGCACAGCATGAAACCGAGGTGCTCAGTATAAAGATCCTGGCCAGAGGAAAGAAAGACGGATGGTTTAGTTATGAAGACGGAATAGCCGAGGCGCCTGATTTTGTAGCTCCAACCGGCGCAGACAGACCGAAAGCAGAAGATATAATGTTAATGTATTTCTCATCGGGGACAACAGGGATGCCCAAAATGGTAGCCCACAATCAATATTATTCTCTGGCTCATATTCCGACTGCGGTTTATTGGCATAATGTTGATCCTGAAGGATTACATTTAACAGTTGCCGAGACCGGTTGGGGTAAGGCTGTGTGGGGAAAGCTATACGGCCAATGGCTTGCAGAAGGTGCAATATTCGTTTTTGATTTTGACCGGTTTAATCCGGACGAGATGCTAAAACGCTTAGCCAAATACAAAGTAACCACATTCTGCGCTCCGCCTACCATTTACAGATTCCT
>CAYWXN010000095.1:0-6795 GCA_964462075.1 uncultured Ruminiclostridium sp.
TAACATCAGATATATCACGTTTTGATTACCTCCTTTTTGTAACGGCAAGCTATGAGGGAGCACTAAAGGAATTCAGGGTTTCAGGCTGCAGGATCCATAAAGGTTTTGTTCTTATAAAACTAAAAGGGATCGAAACTATGGATGATGCCGAAAAATTAAAGGGACAGGAGCTCTTGGTTCAACGCAAGCACGCTATTGAGTTGGAAGAAGATGAATTCTTCATTTGTGATATGATTGGTATAGATGTGTACGAAGAAGACAAACTGCTGGGCCAACTTACAGATGTTTTGGAAACAGGGAGTAATGACGTTTATGTCATTCAGGATAATAATAAAAAAGAGATCCTTATTCCTGCATTAAAGTCTGTGGTTGAAAGTGTTGATATAAAAGGAAAAAGGATGCAGGTAAAACTTCCGGAGGGTTTAATCGATGATATTTGATGTGTTGACCCTCTTCCCCGAGAGTATTGACAGATTTTTAAACGAGAGCATTATAGGAAGAGCACGGGAAAATGGAATAATAACGGTTAATACCATTAATATCCGAGATTTTTCTCTGGATAAGCATCGAAAGGTAGATGATTATCCCTATGGAGGAGGAGCCGGAATGGTTATGACTCCTCAGCCTTTATTTGATGCATGGGAAAATACAGTAAAGAAAAGCTCAAAGAAGCCGAAGACTATTTATATGAGTCCTCAAGGAAGAGTTTTAACACAGAGTATCGCGCAGGAGCTAAAAAATGAAGAACGACTTATTATTATCTGTGGACATTATGAAGGAATCGACGAAAGGGTTCTGGAAGAAATCGTTGATGAGGAAATTTCAATAGGGGACTATGTTTTAACAGGCGGGGAGCTGCCGGCCATGGTTTTGATCGATTCTATCAGCCGCCTTATTGAAGGCGTTTTAAGCTCTGATGAATCTTACCTTAAGGAATCTCATTATAACGGTCTTTTAGAGTTTCCCCAATATACAAGACCTCCCGAATACAGAGGAAGAAAAGTTCCTGATATATTGATATCGGGCCATCATGCTAATATTGAGAAATGGCGTTATTTAAAGATGCTGGAAAGAACCAGAGATAAGAGGCCTGATATGTATGAGTTATATGAAAAGGAAAACAAACAAAAGGTACTAGAAGCCTTTGGCCTTTTGCCAAAGAAAAAAAGAAAAAAAAGGGCTGGTGGTGAAATTGACAGCGAAAAAGGAACCTCTGGCATATAGAATGTCCCCGCGAAATTTAGATGAGTTTGTGGGTCAGGAACATATAATAGGACATGATAAACTGCTTAATAGAATGATCAAAGCTGATAAGATATCCTCAATAATATTATTCGGACCTCCTGGAACAGGAAAAACTTCAATTGCCAGAATCATCGCTAATACGACCAAGGCTGCTTTTTTCAAACTAAATGCCGTTACAGCAGGAGTCAAGGATATCAAACAGGTAGTTGAAGAGACCAAGAATGCCTTTCTGAACCCTAACGGTAAGTCGGTTCTGTTTATAGACGAGATCCACCGTTTCAATAAAGCACAACAGGATGCGCTTCTTCCGCATGTTGAGGATGGCACTGTTGTGCTAATTGGCGCTACCACCGAAAATCCGTTTTTTGAAGTTAACAAGGCTTTGATATCACGATCCACAGTTTTTATGCTGGAGCCGCTAAAAAAAGAACATATTATTAAAATTATAAATATGGCTGTTACAGACAAGGATAGGGGTTTAGGCAATCTTAATATAGATATTGACGAAGGATCTGTTTCCCTGCTTGCCGATATGTCGGGGGGAGATGCTCGTATTGCATTAAATGCGCTGGAATTAGCGGTGCTCACTACCGATATGAATGAAGTCGGCGTTTACACTATCACCACAGATGTTATAATGGATTGTATACAGAAAAAGGTAGTTAGATTTGATAAATCATCAGAACAACATTATGATAACATCAGTGCTTTTATTAAATCAATGAGGGGGAGCGACCCGGATGCAACACTGTTGTATTTAGCTAAGGCGCTTTATGCGGGAGAAGATCCGGAATTTTTGGCCAGACGAATTATGATTTGTGCTTCAGAGGACGTAGGTATGGCTAACCCCAATGCATTAGTATTAGCAGTGGCCGCAACTCAGGCAATACATATGATAGGAATGCCCGAAGCAAGGATTTTATTAGGTCAGGCGGCAGTAATGGTAGCTACAAGCCCGAAATCGAATTCTTCATATAAGGCTCTTGACGAAGCTCTGTATGATGTTGAGCATAAAAATACGGGAGAAGCTCCCATGCATCTTAGGAACGCCGCAGCAAAAGGAATGGAAAGCCTGGGCTATGGTGCCGGTTATAAATACGCGCATGATTACCCGGGCAATATTGTTAATGACATGGAGTACATGCCTGAGGAAATGCGGGGGACGTATTATTATCACCCTTCATCCAACGGATATGAGGCCAAAATAAAGGAATGGCTTGAAAAACGCAGAAGTGCAAAGAATAAAGAGAATTGAGGTGATGACGTATGGAAAAGAAAGAAAAACGTCGTATAAGTACCGTAAAAATACTCTCAATAATATTAATACTGGCAGGGGTGCTCTTTATTATGATCCCAGCCGTTAAAACTTATATTAATACAAAGCGAAATGATGATATCATTGATGAGTTTTTAAGACAAGCAGATGCAGCGGCATCGAATGCTCAAACTTTGGGAGATGAAGAAGTTGAGGACTTTTATATTCCTCCTGAGTTAAGTGTTAATCCTGAACCGACTCCAAATACTATCGCTCCATCGGAAACACCTGTAGCAGATGAGCCTGTAGATTCACCTCCTCCGACCAAAAAGCCGGGGATGAGTAAGGAAGAAATGCAAAAGCGTACCAAAGGAGTCTTGCTTATACCAAAAATAGATGTTAAGATGCTGATCATGGACGGAGTCGATGACGATACTCTGCGGGTAGCTGCCGGCAGACTTCCGTATACGGATGATTTGGATGAGGTTGGTAATTGCGTATTGGCAGGGCATCGCAGTTATACCTTCGGTAAATACCTGAACCGTCTGAATGAATTAGAAATCGGAGACCAAATAACCGTTCAGACCAAGGACAAAACATTGAATTATACTATATATAAAAAGCTGATTATAGAGCCTGATGACTTTTCAATAATAAAAGGTAACGGCACCGACAAAATATTGACCGTATTTACCTGTGACCCGCCGGGAATAGGATCACACAGACTGGTTGTCCATGCAAAACAGGATTAGATTATACATTTAAAAGGAGCTACGTACTAATTAGTCAGTACGCAGCTTTTTTATTGTTACTTTATAACTCTTCTTGAGCCAATATAATGTTCAGTATAATAGGTGGATGTTAGGCTTGAAATCATTACTTCACCCTTTCCCGAGCTTGCATGTATGAATTGATTGTTTCCAATATATATTCCGACATGAGATGCTCCGGGCTTGTAAGTTTCAAAAAATACAAGATCTCCCGGTATGAGAGTGCTTTTCGATACACTTGAACCAGCTGTATATTGATCAGAGGTTACCCTTGGAAGCGATATCCCGTTTTTATTAAAAACATACTGTATAAAGCCTGAACAATCAAATCCATCAGGTGTTGTTCCTCCCCAAACATATGGAACACCTTGGTAACTTTTTGCTGTGTTTATTATAGCTAAAGCCTTTTGGGAAGGTGCTTTTGGTGTTGCAGCCGGTGCCTTTGGCGTAGGCTTTGGTGTGGGCTTGGGTGTTGGTTTTGGTGAGGCCTTAGGCGTAGCCTTTGGTGTAGGCGATGCTTCGGGTGTAGTTGAGGGAGTTGATTCCGGGGCCATTAGTTGAATATCTTCCTCTATGATATCTGTATTTGCCGAAGACATGTATTTTTCCAAGCTTTGTCTTGCTTCCACAGTTTCGGTGTGGATACCTAGGCTAATTATCCCGGAAAAAATAATAAGAGCTGACGCTCCTATAATCATATATTTTTTCATAGATATCTCCTTTCTTAATTTACCTGCGAGGAACTTACTAGGAAAGAGGATACCCTAACTTTTTTTCGTTCGAATTAAATTATTTATCAGCTCCAAATTGTATTTGCAGCAGTTATTATCATATTAAAGGCTAAAGGCCTTTATGACTATTAATTCCTGTTTCCTGTTCCCCGCTCCACAAAATGGATTCGGCGTTTGTGGGTGTCCTATTGGACACACTCATTGTAAACGATGAAGAGGGAAAGGTTCAACCTGTAAATATTGTTAATAAATAATTTTAATAAATTTAAGAAGGAAAACATGTAAAATAAAGGGTCCCATGAACTAAAATTTAAGGAATAAAAAGCTGTCACAGTCCGGAGTATAAATGACGTCTGCTTTAGATTCGATGTTTTATCCATAGCAATGACACTTTCCGGATTTTTATGACAGCTCTTAATTTATAAGATGAAATTATTCAGCAATAGTGACGGCTTTCTTTAGTCTTTCGATTCCGGTTCTTATTCTTCTTAAGGTTTCGCTTTTTCCGAGTATATCCGCGATTTCTATTGCTCCGCCGGGGGTAACTTCCCAGCCTGAAATAGCGGTACGAACCGGCCAAAGCATTTGTCCGTTTTTAATACCGAGGCGTTCTACTAAGCCAAGGAGAGTATCATGGATAGAAGTCTCATTCCAATCTTCGAGTTTTTCTAACATAGGAAGGGCTTCCAATAAGCTTTCCAGAGAATTTTCCAAACTAGTTTTCATTTTTTTATGAACATAAATATTAAGATCATAATCGCCTAATTCATTTAAAAAGCCTACTTTGGAAGGAATATCAGTCAGAACCTCGGTTCTTGCCTGCAAAATTTTGCTTACCTTAGATAAATCAATTTCCTTATTGGATATGCTATCAGACAGATAGGGAAGAGCTAATGTATGGAAGTCTTCCTGGCTCATAGCTCTGATATACTGTGCATTAAACCATCTTAGCTTATCCATATCAAAAGACGATGGGGATTTGCTTATATGCTTAATATCAAATGCCTTTTCAAGCTCCGAAAGCGAAAACATTTCCTGATTTGAGTCCGGAGACCATCCTAAGAGGGCAATATAATTAATAATGGCTTCAACCAGATAACCCATCTTCAATAAATCTTCAAAACCGGCATCACCTTTGCGCTTTGATATTTTTGAGCCATCAGGCTTAACTATTAGAGGAAGATGAATATAAACCGGGATATCCCAGCCAAATGCTTCGTATAAAAGGTTATATTTCGGCGTAGAGGAAAGGTATTCACTGCCTCTTACAACATGGGTTATATCCATAAGATGGTCATCCACTACATTAGCAAAATTATAAGTGGGAAGACCATCGCTCTTAAGCAGAATCTGATCTTCTAGCATATTGTTCTCAATTGTAATTGAACCGTAAACAGCATCTTCAAAGGTTGTTGTTCCTTCTCTTGGCATCTTCTGCCGAATAACACAGGGCTCGTTGTTTTGCAATTTTTCAGCTATTTCGTCCTTTGAAAGATTCAGGCAATGACGGTCATACATAAATGTTTCATTCTTTTCTTCACATTGAGCCCGTAGGGAGTCTAACCTTTCTTTAGAACAGAAGCAATAGTAGGCATGCCCTTTCTCGACTAATTCCTCGGCATAGGGCCTGTAAGTATTTTTTCTTTCGCTTTGAACATATGGAGCATAAGGGCCGCCTATATCGGGGCCTTCATCATGCTTCATGCCGCATAGTTTCAAAGTGTTATAAATAATATCAACAGCGCCTTCCACCAAACGCTCCTGGTCAGTATCTTCAATACGAAGAATAAATTTACCGTTTTGAGATTTTGCAACCAGATACTCATATAATGCAGTACGCAGATTTCCAATATGCATATATCCGGTGGGACTTGGTGCAAAGCGAGTTCTTACTTGACGTTCCATAATATCTTTCCTTCCGTACAGTGTGTATTTTTTCTATGTAAATCTACTAAAATACTATCTTTACTTGAATTATCAATGATATTATACATGATTATACCATTACATTACAGTAATTTTTAAAAAGTCCCGTATCAGTTAATGTATAGGTAATAGGCATCTTTATCTAGCATAATAAGTCTTTAAAAGAACGAAATATTAAAGTATAATTCTATTTGTGAACCAAAAAAGATATTATTCGTCAAATTAAATGAAGGATGGAGGCAGAAAAATTGACTCCTTCGGAAATGAACAAAGAAATATCTCGACTGGTCGAGGAATACGGTAATGATGTTTTAAGAATAGCGACAGTAATATTGAAATCAAAAGAGCTGGCAGAGGATGTGTACCAAGAAACATTCCTCAGGGTTGTACGGTCTTATTCGGGTTACCGCCGGGAAAGCAGCGAAAAAACCTGGATTATCAGTATTGCCGTAAATATTTGCAGAGATTATATGAGAAGCGCTTGGAAAAGGCGCGTGGTTGTCACTGATGATTTTCTTACATATACCGCTGAAAGTGATACCGAAGAAATAATCGAGAAAAGAAGCGAAAAACAAGCGCTGATTAATGCCATTATGAAGTTGCCGGATAAGTACAGAGAAATTATTCATCTCTTTTATTATCAGGAGATGGGAGTTAATGATATAGCAAAAATTTTAAAGATTCCGGGGGGAACTGTGAAAAGTAGGCTGTTCAAAGCAAGGACACTGCTTCACGACGCGATTGGAGGTGAGGCTCATGGCTGAATCATTTGATAGAAATACATCTTATTCTATCACTGATGACATGATTAAAGAGGCTTTAAAGTCAGGGCTATCGAGCATTAAAGCCTCGGATGATCTTATTAATC
>CAYWXN010000096.1:0-6754 GCA_964462075.1 uncultured Ruminiclostridium sp.
CTTATATGTCTCCTTGAACTGTTTATCTGTTAATTGTCCTTTAGCTGAAGCTATCATTGATGCAACCTGTTCTTTTATTGTGGAATCGATTTTCAGCCCCATTTCCTGTGCTTTAATATACTGAATCATAAATTCTTTTGAGTAATTCAAAGCCTCACGTTTGGCTGTCTCATACGGGTCCTGCCCATCTGCGATGGTTGTCCAGAATTTATCCTTCTCTTCCTGAGTTGTAAGCCCCTCCTCGGATTCGGTAGCAGACATCTGCTGTTGCAAGAAAAATTGATATACAGATTTTGATATTCGCTGTCCGTCAACTGTGGCAACATAGGTTGCAGAATCAATTAAATAATATACTATGGCTATGATTAGAACGATGGCAGCAGTAACAATTATCTTCGTTATGTTTTTCTCTCGCTCGGTTTTTATCAATTTTTTCTTCTGGGACGTTTTTGCCTTGTCTATGCTATAATTCTTATCCATATGTTCCATCCTTTTTTGTACATAAATACATGTCATACCATAATAGTCCGACATTTATTTGCTGACTTTTCTGGGCAATACACATTTATTATAAATCTTCACGGCCTCAACTTCAATTTTTGTAGCCCTTGTAATAGAATTTTAATATTTACAAGGACATCTCCGGGTTTCATATTTTTGGTTCGAAGAGATAAATAAGGTTGTTTTCCTGCACTGAATAATAATTTGCCCTTCCACCGGCTCATTAGTTCCCCAATCTTTTCTAACGGCAAACCACCTTGTTCGGCAAAGTTCAGCATTACCACTTCCTCCTTCTGTTTTACAGAGGAGAATCCGAGATTTGAGGCCAGATTCTTTATATATGCTATCTCGATAAGTTGATTGGTTTCTATGGGTATATCACCGTATCTGTCAATCAGTTCATCTTTTATGTCCAGTATGTCTTCCTCAGTATCAATAGTGGCAATGGTTCTGTACATATCTATTCTTTGCTCTTCATCCTTAATATATGAAGCATCAATGTATGCACCGGTCAACAACTCCACTGTGGTATCCACTGCTCTGTTAGTAACAGTTTCTCCCTTAAGCTCGATGACCGTTTCATCCAGCAGTTTCAAATACATATCGTATCCCACCGATTCCATGTGTCCGTGCTGTTCGGCGCCCAGAATATTTCCCGCACCTCTGATCTGCAAATCTCTCATTGCTATTTTAAAGCCCGATCCGAACTCGGTAAATTCCCTTATGGCTCTCAACCGCTTTTCTGCAATCTCACTTAAAACTTTGTCCCTTTTATATGTTAAATATGCGTATGCCAAACGGTTTGATCTTCCGACCCTTCCGCGAAGCTGGTAAAGCTGGGCAAGGCCCAATCTGTCCGAATCCTCTACAATAATAGTGTTTACATTTGGCATATCAATACCCGATTCAATAATTGTCGTGCATACCAATATATCAAAATCTTTTTCCAAAAAGGATTGTATGACTCTCTCAAGTTCTCTTTCTCCCATTTGTCCGTGGGCATAGCCAATTCTGGCTTCAGGTATCAAAGCTTGTACTTGCGCCATTTTTGCATGGATACCTCTCACCCTGTTAAAAAGATAGAATACTTGTCCGCCTCGTGCCAATTCGCGGTTGATAGCGTTTTGAATAATATCTTCTCTTTGTTCAACGACATAGGTCTGGACCGGATATCTATGTTCGGGAGGATCCTCCAGAGTGCTGATGTCCCTTATGCCCGAAAGAGACATATTAAGCGTCCTAGGTATGGGTGTCGCCGAAAGAGTAAGGATATCCACCTTAGGGTAGCGTAATTTAATGGTTTCCTTATGCTCAACTCCAAAGCGCTGCTCCTCATCTATTACCAGAAGTCCTAAGTCCTTAAACCTGACCGACTCCCCGAGTATCATATGAGTACCTACTATAATATCTATTCTCCCGCTTTTTAGATCCCTTATAATGGCCTTTTGTTCAGCATCGGTTCTGAATCTACTAAGCATTTCGACTTTAATCGGGAACCCTGAAAACCTTTTTTTAAGGGTTTCAAAATGCTGTGAAGCCAAAACTGTCGTGGGTACTAAAAATGCTGCTTGCTTACTGTCCATGACAGCCTTGAAAGCCGCACGAATAGCGACTTCGGTTTTACCATATCCTACATCACCGCACAATAGCCGATCCATAATAAAATCCGATTCCATATCAGCTTTTATTTCATCAACACACTTTAATTGGTCCGGGGTTTCTTCATAGGCGAAGGTTTCCTCGAATTGCTTTTGCCATACCGTATCGGGAGAAAAAGCATAGCCTTTGGTATTCCGACGTTCTGCCTGTATCCTGATTAAATCGGCTGCCAGAACTTTTAATGATTCTTTAACCCGTGCTTTAGCCTTGGTCCACTCGGTACCGCCAAGTTTATTAAGTCTGGGTTCCCGCCCTTCGGCCCCTATATACTTTTGGATAAGATTCATGCCGGTCGTTGGGATAAAAAGTGAGCCTCCGTCCTTATAGCTTATTTTAAGGTAATCCTTTCTGATTCCTTCAACTACCAGTTGCTCAATACCATTATAGACTCCGATACCATGAGCCTGATGAACTACATAATCTCCTACCTTTAAATCAGTAAATGAAGATATCCGTTTGCCTTTGTCTCCGAATCTTCTTCTGGTCTGGCTTGACTTAAACGCTGATAAATCACTTTCGGCCAGAATAACAAGTTTTTCTTCTTTATATGCGAAACCTGTTTGAAGATGGCCGTAAACAAGCACTATAGAAACGTTTTCAGGCCATATTCCTTCTTCATCGACTTTAATTGCTTTAACATCTTTTTCCCTTAAATCATCAACATATTTATCCAGTCTGTCCTTGGATGAACACAAAAAAGCAACCCTATAACCCTCATTTAACCATGTTTTTATATCATCTCCGATTAAATCCAGTTTGCCGTTATATGGACTGATCCCTGAACCTCTGATTTCGATTTCTTCTGTTTTTCCTGCTATCAGTGAATTATTGTCATCCAGGGATTCAAGGGTAATAATGCTGTTCTTATAGGCTCTTTCCATAAGGGTATCTACATCGAAGAGCATGGAGAACGTCCCTTTTAAAATCATTCCTTTTTCCATGAGCGTTTCACAGAGATTGTTCAGACTCTCCTGCTCATTTTCCATATGTTCTCGGGCTCTTTGAGATTCCTCAAAAAACACCAGATGTCTCCCTTTTAAATAATCAAACAGACTGGCTTTTTTCTCTATAAGATATGGAATGAATTTATCCACACCGGTAAAATAATGACTGTCTTGCAGCTTTTCTATATACCTATCAATATTTTTTTTCAGAAGAGGACGAAGCTCGGTTGAAATAAGCGGCATGGTTTCAGCAAGAGCTTCTCGTATTCTGCCTGCAATAGCTTCTATTTCAGATCTGGAATATACTATTTCTCTTGCGGGGTATATATTAAGTTCTTCAGAAGAACCTACTGAGCGCTGCGTTTCTTCAGAAAACCACCGCATTGAATCTATTTCTATATCAAAAAACTCAATTCGGCAAGGCATATCACTGTTCACAGGATATATATCCAGAATCCCGCCGCGTTTTGCGTACTGCCCGCGACCTTCTACCTTTTCCTCCCTGTTATAGCCCAGCACCAGAAGCTTTTCTTCTAAAGTATCCCAGTCGACAACATCACCTGGCTTAAGAGTGATAAGCTTCTTTTCAAATTCATTTGGATCCATTATAAAATGCATGAGTGCCTCAACCGAGGTTACTATGAATTTATAATCGCCCTTAAGAATACGTGCCAGCGAAGATATCCTATCCCGGGTCTGCTCAAAACTCCTTGCTTCCACGTCATAAAGCATTATTTCGCGGTTTGATAAATAAACGGCTTTGCCATCTGTTAAATAAGAAAAATCAAGATAGGCCTGTCGTGCCTGCATTTCATTCCATGCCACATACAAACCCTTGAGTCCTGATATTTCGGCTACCGTATTTGACAAATGCCGTTTTTGAGAATCTGAAATACCATGAACAATAGTATTTGCGCCTGCGCGCGCCAAATTAACAAGGCGGCTTATCTTTGGGGAATCCTTTATTGCATTGGTGATAAGCTTCATAATAATCTTTTTGTTATCCTCGTCTTAATTTCTAATTTAACTGTAACGGCCACCGAATCATTACTGAGTCAATTGAAAAATACCCTGCATTATTCTCCATAATCCGTTATTAGGATTTATATCCAGAATATTTTTTGTTATTAATGCCATGCTGCGAAAAATAGGATCTGCGATTGCCCTGATAAAAGTACTTAAAAAATCATTTGGTACCAAAACCACAAGCGCTAAAAAAGCAAGTCCGATAAATTGCTCATAGCGGGCAAATTTATAAAAGGCCTCCTCGGGAATAAATGCCGATATAAGTCTGGATCCGTCTAATGGCGGAATAGGAAGCATATTAAATATTGCCAGGTTTATGTTTACAGAAACAAGTATATAAAAGAAAAAGGCAAGATATAAAAAAACAATCTGCATTTTTTCGGTTGCTATTGTAATTACACCGGCCTCCCATAGCTTGGCAATAATGCCTCCGATAAATAAACTTATGAAGCCCAGCAATATGTTAGACATAGGACCTGCCATTGCCACCAGAATAGTACCCATGCGGCGATCTTTAAGGTTGCTGAAATTAACTGGAACCGGCTTTGCCCAGCCAAAACCCACAGCATACATCATCAATACCCCTATAAGATTTAAGTGCTTAAAAGGGTTAAGAGTTAACCGACCTGCCTCTTTGGCTGTCTGGTCGCCCAATTTATACGCTACCCAGCCGTGAGCAAGCTCGTGAACAGGCAATGCAATAAAAAGAATGGGCGTCATTAATAAAATATTTTGTAAAGAAAAAAAATCCATATATACCTATCTATCACGACTTGCTGTACAAAAACAATCTGTATCATTAAATGACTTCATGTTTAGCGGCTGTTACCTGCAGCGATTTAGCGCTCCGGGCCAACATCCAGTTTCTAGTCGCGCTCGCTGCGCAATCCATGCTTCGCTTTAAATCGCAGCAGGCACGCCGCTTATTTACCATTTACATATCTAATTAGTTTTGTACAGGCTAGTGTATTCTATCTCAGCAAATTTATTATCGAACCTAAAAAAACAATTATTCCTATTATAACAGAAATAATCGCGCTTACCAACACCGCCGCTGCGCTGACGTCTTTCACTCGTTTCGCTTGTTTTGAGTATTCTGTTGTTACCATATCGGTCAAAAGCTCAATTGCCGTATTAAATATCTCAGATACAAAAACCAAGCCTATAGCAAATACCACTGCCAACCAGCGAGGAGTATCAAGCTTAAATAGCATCCCCAGAATTATAACCATTATCGCTGCGCTGATATGTATTTTCATATTGCGTTCCTCGACAACAGCTCGGTATAATCCGTTAAAAGCATTCTTAAAGCTTTGGGCAATACCTTTGTTCTTCATTCTCTAAAGAGCCCCATTTCATTTAATATATCTTCCTGTAAAGAAAACATAAGCTTTTCTTCATTTTCGGTTTCATGGTCATATCCCAACAGATGCAATATTCCATGAACAGCTAAAAACGTTAATTCCCTCTCAACAGAATGGGCGAAGCTCTGTGCCTGCTCAAAGGCTTTTTCCACCGATATGATTATATCCCCTAAAAATATCTGTCCCGAATCCGGATCCATATCGCCGGGTTGTATTTGGGGTTCACCATTTTTATATTCAATCGACGGAAAAGAAAGTACATCTGTGGCCTTGTCAATGCCGCGATGCTCCCTGTTAAGCTCTTTAATACTCTCATTATCTGTTAATGTAACCGAGGCCTCGCAAGGATATGGAAAGCCTTCTTTTTTCACACACAGCTTAACTGCCTTTTCAATTAGTTTCTGTATATCCTTTGATATCTCCTGTGATTTCTGGCGGTTGTATATTGTTATTGTTATTTTCATTTACCTCATCCCTCCTATGGGTTTTATGTTCTTTCGAGGTATTATATATACTGTTATCAAGTTCCGACAAGCTCTTTTTCTTTTCAAGTTCGGGATACTCGGGTCGTTCATGATAAACACCGCTCAGAACCTGCACGAAGCTGTCGGCTATAATACTGAGGTCCTTTAAAGTAAGGTCACAACGGCTCAATTGCTCATCATCAAGCTTGTCCTTAATTATTTTACGTACCAGCCCCTCGGTTTTTCCCGGAGTCTTTTCGGGCATAGAGCGGACAGCAGCTTCTACCGAATCGGCCAGCATAACTACTGCTGCTTCTCTGCTGTCGGGTACCGGGCCTTCATAACGGAAATTTTCTTCATCGAGTTCATCGGTTTTATCGGTTTGAGTTGCCTTATGGTAGAAATACGCAACCAAAGTATTCCCGTGGTGCTGGGTTATTATATCCCTTATTATTTTAGGCAGATGATACTTAGTTGCAAATTCTTCCCCATCCTTGGTGTGGGATGTGATTACAAGAGTGCTTAAATTTGGTGTAAGCTTGTCATGGGGGTTGTCCGATAATTGATTCTCTTTAAAAAAGTATGGCCTCTTCAGTTTTCCCACATCATGAAAATATGCGCCTACTCTTGCCAAAAGGGCATTCCCTCCGATTTCTCTGGTGGCCACCTCAGCCAGGTTTCCAACCATTAGGCTATGGTGATATGTGCCCGGAGCCTCCATTAGAAGGCGCTTTAAAAGCGGGTGATTAGGGTCGGCTAATTCAAGAAGCTTTAACGGTGTCACCACATTGAAGGT